>DASTGE010000519.1:0-2628 GCA_035719405.1 Burkholderiaceae bacterium | reverse complement strand
GCCTCCTTGATGAGGTCATCCTGTTCGAATTGGCTATAGAAGACGATGCGGGCTTCGGGATGACGAGTCAACAGCTCGCGCGCCACATCGAAACCGCTGCGCTCCTCACCGTAGCGGATGTCGATGACGACGACGTCCGGGTGGCACTTCTCGAACTCCGGAACGACCTCGGCCGTGCGCATGGCTTGACCGACGCGCTGGACCCCATCGCGTTTGAGCGTACTGGTCAGCCCCTCAATGATCATCGGGTGGTCGTCACTGATCAGAACACGGATCGGCTTCATCTCCCTGGCCCTCTTGATTTCGCGATCTGCTACTGCATGCTGGTAGACATCACTCGGTAGGGGTAACAGAGTGTCTTCCGCCTATGCGCAGCGACTTCTATCGTATAGAAATTCCACTGCTCGTGGCGAGCGGTGGAGGGCGGATCAACGGGAAGTGAGCAGATGACGATGACGCGTGTCCGGACTCTCCCTCCCCCTTGCGAACGGGTGACCGTGGTCGCGCAAGGGAAGCAGCGGCGCGTGCTTCGCGCACAGGAACGCCGTTTGGCGTGCGATGTATGAGCACCGCACACCGCGGCGGAGTTGCCGGTCCCAACTGCGACCCGGCGGGGCGGGCTGAGGAGGCAGCAGGGGAACCGCTCTGGCTTTTGGACACCGAGCATCAGTGGCAAGCAATGGCGCCCGAGGAAGAGCTTCCCCGCCTGCTGGAGCGCTTCGACGCCTTGTGGCGTGCAATGACCATCGGCCGTGATGCCGACACCCGTGCCCCAGCGTTGCTTCGGCTGCGAGGTCGCGCGGAAGAAGCCGCGCAGCGAGTGCCTCTTGGATCTGTCAGCACCGGATCTCTTTGCCTGATTGGCATCCCGTTGCTGATCGAGTTGGAGCATGACGTCGCGGAGACGCAGGTGGACTATGCATTGGACGGCATCGCTGATGCCGTTGCGCTTGGTCGAGGAGGGGAAGGACCTTTGCGCCTTGCGTGCATGCCATCGTTCTTTCGTTATGGCGACGTGGTAGCCGTGCCACTGTCAGTCGTTCGCGCTTCATTGGCCGCCATCGCGTCCTCATCCGCCCCGACGCGTTCGGCAGCAAGGCTGCCATTCCGACGGCAATCGAGCGGTTCGAGATGGTCAGAGAGCTATCTACGCATTGTTGTGGGCCTTAGCGCCGGGGACTCACTGGACGAGGGGCGGGCGGGAAGGCTTCTTGCGGATGCGGTGAGAGGGGTGCTGGCTGCTCGTTTTGCAGCGCGAGCAAACGTCAAGGTGGAGCGAGTGGGTCGCCTCCGAGACCGCGTTCTCCACCACGTCGCGCACCTTCAGAAAGAACGCCTTGTCCTCGGCCTCCAAGGTGTCGTCCTTGAACACCGTGACGCAATCGTCCTTGGTCTCCTTCATCCGCCCGAGGTGAGTCTTGCGCAGGCCGTGATCGGGCACGATCAGGCCATTGCGGCAAACCAGCCGGTAGACCAGCGGGTGCACGGACAGACTCCCCAGACCCACTTCCGAGTTCGTCACGACCACACCGGCCTCGACAACGTCGCCGGGCCGGATTTCCTCGTGAACCTCCGTGGTGATCCACTTCAGGTACATCCTCGTGTCCGTCAGCTCCGCCGAGGCCAGCTCACCGCCGGGCAGGCGCTGCAGGATCGGCAACACATGTTCGGCCAGGTCGTAGTTGTCCAGGCGACGGTAGCGGTCAGACAGGACGGCTCGGACGTTGCCGTCCAAAGTCCGCACCAGCCGGCGATCGTTGTCGTCATGAAGCCATGTGTTCACGTTGCGGTCCAGCAGGTCGGGCTGCTGCTCGCGCATGCGCTCAAAGTACGGGTACGGAATCCCCAATTTCTCCGCCAATTGGCGCCTGGCCAGCTCGGTGATGCCGAAGCGCGTCGCGCCATCGGCCGTTTCGACGGTCACGCGGCTCGTGCCGCCGGTGTCGGTCGAAAACCGCATCAGCGGCGAGGGCACGATCATGTCCTGCTTGGCTTTCAGTTGCCGAGTCAGTTCATGGGCCAGGTCAACAAGCGTACGTCCAGTCTTCATGGATGATCTCCGATGAATGCGTGGGCCGGCACCCCGCGGGATGCACGTCCCCACGGGGTTGGTGAATGGCTCGTCTGAGAGCCACTGCTCGAGACGCGCGGCCGCTGCCGCGTTGCTCCTTCAGGCTGTCTTTGCCTCACACCATTTGCGTGTGGGCCTGGGGTGACAGCTCCCAGTGAGAAGCCTTGTCGCTGGGCCGGAAGGACCCACCGACAAAGCGGGTGCGGCATCGCTGCCGCACCCACGTTTGTCGCTCAAGCCGCGATGCGTGCGTTTGTCAGTCGGTTCACCCACACGTCGGCGTAGTCGGTCCCCGCCCGCCGAGGCACGTAAACCTCGACGTGGCGCGCGGGACCGTTGCGTCGCTCCTTTTTCAACCGCCGGGCCAGCACGTAGGCCGACGCCTGCCCGTCGAACTCCGAGTCCGCGTCGTTGTCGGCATACACACGTACGCACTGCACTCGATCCGGCACCCAGAGCGTCTCCAGGTTGCCGCAGCTCAAGGCTGCCCACACTGCAGACGCCGTCCCGATCTGGACTGCCAAGCCGGTCTCGATGCCTTCGGTCACCGACAGTTC
>DASTGE010000518.1:0-5116 GCA_035719405.1 Burkholderiaceae bacterium | reverse complement strand
CTCGACGGACGCAAGATCGACTTCCGCATGGTGCGTGAGGGCGATGCCGAGCGGCTGCTGGCGCGTCTGCACCGCGACAAGGTCGGCGCGATACGGGAGGACACGACCGCGGTCGATGAGCTGGATGCGCTGAAGAAAGCGGACCGGGAGATCCGGGGCGCTCGCAGAGCAGGGGCAGCCGGCGGCAAGCGCATTCGCGCCACCACGGGCACGCGATCGGGCGCGACCCCGACCGCGCCGAAGAACGGATCGAAAGCTCGCAAGCGACGCTGACGGCTTACTCGTCTTCCGGTTTCCGCAGTGATTCAGGATCCGAGTGCCGCCGCCATCGCCTCCATCAACACAGAGGCGTGCAGCGGAACACGACGGCCGGAATCGGCTGCGAGGTCCGCGGCGCGACCGTGCAGCCATACGCTCGAAACTGCGACATCATGTGCCTGAGACGCGGCCGCGGCTTCTGAGCATGGCGACTGCTGCGTCCAGAGTCCGCCTGTCCAGCCAGCAAGCACGTCGCCCGTGCCCGCAGTGGCAAGCAAGGCGTTTCCTGTCGGGTTGATCGAAGCCGGCATTCCCGGCGTCGCGACAATGCTGCCTGAGCCCTTCAGCACGACAGTCGCTTCAAATTGTTCGCTGAGCCGGCGCGCTGCCTGAAGCCTGTCCCGCTGCACCTGGGCGGTATCGCAACCGAGGAGCCGGGCAGCTTCCAGCGGGTGCGGGGTGAGCACCGTGGAATGGCCTTTCGCGCCCCGATCAGCGAGGGCCTCTCGCAGTTGAATGTTCATCGCCACGGCATTCAAGGCGTCGGCATCCAGCACAAGTCGCAGGCTGTGTTGCAGCACCTCGGGGAGCACCGCTTCCACCGCTGTCCCGCCGCCGCATCCACATATGACGGTGCAGCGCTGAAGTGCGCCGCGGTCCCGGGACATGCCCGGCCGTGGCATCAACTCGGCCATATCGGCGGGCGGCAAGGCAAGGTCGTGCGATGCGAGCGGGTCGACATAGACTCGACCGGCGCCGGCTTGCAGCGCCGCGCGCGCGGCAAGCCAGACAGCGCCTGTCATGCCCGGTGCGCCGCCAACCACAAGTGCATCGCCGAAGCTGCCCTTGTGCTGCGCATGCCGTCGCAGTGAGACGATGGGTGCTCCGGCCAGCAAGGCATCCGGCGTTTCGCCGCGCTCGACCCGCAGTCGGTCGAGCCACACGATTCCTGCATGGTCCCGGCCTTCCCCGGTGAACAGCCCTGGCTTGAGTGTCAGCAGGCTCAGCGTGTGATGCGCCTTCACCGCTTCGGCGCCAAGAGGCTGTCCGGTTTCGGAGTGCAGCCCCGAAGGTAGATCGACTGCCAGCACCACCCCGGCTTCCACGCTCATCTGTCGGATCGCACGCGCGATCTCACCCTCCGGCGCACGGGATGTGCCCAGGCCGAGCAGCGCATCGATCGAAAGATCGGGGCGCCTGCTGTCCGTCAGTCCGGCACTGATCGCGACACCCGCTTCGCGTGCCGAGTTGAACGCCGCTGCCGCATCTGGAGGAAGCCGTTCGGGATCACCGAGCAGCGTCACCTCGACTTGCTTGCCCGCACGGTGCAGCCACAAGGCCGCTTCGAGCCCGTCGCCCCCATTGTTGCCAGGACCTGCTGCCACCCACACGCGCCGCGAATGAGGCGCGATGGCGAGCGCGAGGCGTGCCACGGCGAAACCGGCCCTCGCCATGAGCGTATGAGGCGGCAGGCCCGCCTGTGCGCTCCGCTCGATCAACCTGGAAGCTGCCACGCCGTGCAGCGGCAAGGCGTCGGCGCGCGCCGGCAGCACGCGCTGGAGCGATTCACTGCGGAGCGACTCGGTGTCGCGGGTCATCGTCATCAGGGTCGATTGTGACGGGACGGGCTCACCCGGCAGACATCAAGCCCTTCCGGATCGATCGCCGGCGCGCGCTGCGCAAGCAGATCGGCGAGCAGGCGTGCCGACCCGCACGCGAGTGCCCAGCCGCTGGAGCCGTGACCCAGGTTGAGCCAGACACCTTCGATTCCGCTGGCACCGATGACGGGGGGGCCGTCGGGAAGCATCGCACGGGCGCCTTTCCAGTGCCGGGCTTTCGCCAGCTGCCCGCAGCCAGGGAACCAGTCGTTCAGGACCTTGTACAAGGTCTCGACCGCCGCCGGCGATGTCCGTTGCAGCGACCCACCCAGTTCGGCGCAGCCCGCAGCCCGCACACGTGATCCGAGACGGCTCACCGCGACCTTGTACTTCTCGTCCATCACCGCGCCTTTCGGTCCCAAGGGCTCCTCGCCTTCGTGCTGTCGAAGCGGCGCCGTCAGCGAATATCCGTACACGGCCGCCAGGGGCAGCCTGAGTCCCAGGGGGCGCAGCAGATGGACGGCGCCAATTGCCGCACAGACGACAACCTTGTCGAAGCGGTCCAGTTGCGGCGGGGCCTCTCCGGTGTCGCCCGGATCTTCGTCGCCCGCGAGCTGATGCTCGATCATCGGCTCGGCCCCCGGCTCCACCCTCAGGACGCGCCGCTGGAAGCGGAAGTCCGCTCCGAGCCGCTGCGCATGCGCTTTCAGCAACTGGGCAAACTGCCGGCAGTTGCCGACTTCGTCGTCGGGCAGGTGAATCCCGGCATGCAAGGGCGCAGCCTGGCCGAGTGCGGGTTCGATGCGACGACAGTCGTCCGCGTCGAGCATCGAAACCCTCACGCCCATCGCATCCAGCAGTTCCATTCCGGAACGTGCGAGGGCGAGATCGCGTGCGGTGCGAAGCAGCACCAGGCAGCCCAGCCGCCGCTCGTAATCGAGTTCGAGCGTCTCGCCCAGCTCCCGCAACCGCTGCTGGCTGTAGCGGGCAAGGCCGTACATCCGGCGCCTATTGATGGCATAGCAGTCGGGGGAGCAGGCGCGCCACCACCGCCACATCCAAAGGACCAGCGAGGGGTTGGGCCACCCGCTCAGGCGTACAGGCGAATGCCGGCTCAACAGATGGCGCATGACCTTGCCCGGCATTCCCGGTGCCGCCCACGGCGTGACGTAACCGGGCGCGACGAGTCCCGCGTTGGCGAAGCTCGTTTCCTCCGCCACGCTGCCGCGGCGCTCGAACACCGTCACGTCATGGCCGTCGGCGGCCAATTCATACGCGGTGGTGACGCCGACAATGCCGGCACCGATCACTGCCACACGCATCATGAGGCGCCGCAGTTGCGGCTTGGTGCGGGAGCGGCGCACAGGCCGGGTGGTATACTCGCCGGGTTTACCTGATCGGTCATAAGCATGCGGGATTCGCAGCGGCCGTCAGGGCAAACGTAATCGCGAACCGGCTGCTTCAAGGTGTTGCAACGAACGTTGCAATTCGAGCCGGATTCTAGAACCAACCTTCGGAGTCGATATGCCCGTCACCATGCGTGAAATGCTGGAAGCCGGCGTCCATTTCGGACACCAGACGCGCTTCTGGAACCCCAAGATGGCCCCGTACATCTACGGCCATCGCAACAAGATCCACATCATCAACCTCGAGAAGACGCTGCCCGCGTTCGAAGAGGCGATGAAGTTCGTGCGCCAATTGGTGTCGCGCCGTGGCACGATCCTCATGGTCGGCACCAAGCGCCAGGCACGCGAGGTGGTCGCGCAGGAAGCGCAGCGCAGCGGCATGCCTTATGTCGACCAACGGTGGCTGGGCGGCATGCTCACCAACTTCAAGACCGTGAAGGCCTCTCTCAAGAAGCTCAAGGACATGCAGGCCCAGAAGGATGCTGGCACCGAGTCCATGATCAAGAAAGAGGCCCTGATGTTCGACCGCGAGCTCGCCAAGCTCGAGAAGGACATCGGCGGCATCCAGGACATGAACGCCCTGCCCGATGCGCTGTTCGTCATCGATGTGGGCTACCACAAGATCGCGGTTGCCGAGGCCAAGAAGCTGGGCATCCCCGTCATCGGCGTCGTCGACTCCAACCATTCGCCCGAGGGCATCGACTACGTGATCCCCGGCAACGACGACTCGGCGAAGGCAGTCGCGCTGTACGCGCGCGCCGTGGCCGACTCGGTGCTCGAAGGCAAGTCGGCGGCGACGCAGGAGGTGGTCGCGGCGGTTTCGTCGGGTGGCGACGAGTTTGTCGAGGTCAACGAAGAAGACGCCTGACTGTCTCGCTCCAAACCTTGATGGAGGGGCTTGTACAGCCCCTCTTTTTTCAAAAGACACCGGAGATTCCCAGATGGCTGCAATTACCGCGAAGATGGTGGCCGACCTGCGTGCCAAGACCGACGCCCCGATGATGGAGTGCAAGAAGGCACTTACCGAGGCCGAGGGCGACATGAACCGCGCGGAGGAAATCCTGCGCGTCAAGCTGGGCAGCAAGGCGGGCAAGGCGGCTTCGCGCATCACGGCCGAGGGGGTGGTTGCGGCTTCCGTCGAAGGCAGTACCGGCGCCCTGGTCGAGATCAACTGCGAAACCGACTTCGTATCCAAGAATGATTCGTTCCTGGCTTTCGCGAAGTCGGTCGCCGGACTGATTGCACAAAACAATCCCTCTGACGTGGCGGCCGTCGGTGCCCTGCCCCTCACGCAGGACAGCTTCGGCCCGACGGTCGAGGACGTTCGGAAGGGGTTGATCGGCAAGATCGGCGAGAACATGACGGTTCGCCGTTTCCGCCGTTACGCAGGCGGCGGAAAGCTCGCGAGCTACTTGCACGGTACGCGCATCGGCGTGATCGTCGAGTACGAGGGTGACGACGTGGCCGCGAAAGACACGGCGATGCACATCGCCGCGATGAAGCCCGTGGCGGTCTCCACCTCCGACGTCTCCTCCGAACTGATCGAGAAGGAGCGCAAGATTGCCAGTGAGAAAGCGGCCGAGTCGGGCAAACCTGCCGACATCGTTGCGAAGATGGTCGAAGGCTCCGTTCAGAAGTTCCTGAAGGAAGTCTCGCTGCTCAACCAGCCTTTCGTGAAGAACGACAAGCAGACCGTCGAGCAGATGCTGAAGGCGGCGAACAGCAAGGTGCTCGGTTTCACGCTGTATGTGGTCGGCGAAGGCATCGAGAAGAAGGTCGACGACTTCGCGGCGGAAGTGGCCGCGCAGGTGGCTGCTGCCAAGGGGCAGTAAGACCACTGAGAAGGGGCGCTGC
>DASTGE010000517.1:0-8687 GCA_035719405.1 Burkholderiaceae bacterium | reverse complement strand
TCGTGATCTGGCCGTTCGTCATGCAGTCGGTGCGCGTCGACCTTCGCACCGTCGTGATGGACGTGCCGAGCCAGGATGTGATCTCGCGCGACAACGTGTCGGTCAAGGTCAATGCGGTGCTGTACTTCAAGATCATCGACGCGCAGAAGGCGGTGATCCAGGTCGAGAACTTCCTCGCCGCCACCAGCCAGCTCGCGCAGACCACGCTGCGTGCGGTGCTCGGCAAGCACCAGCTCGACGAAATGCTCGCCGAGCGCGAGCGGCTGAACCTAGACATCCAGCGCATCCTCGACGCGCAGACCGACGCCTGGGGCATCAAGGTCACCAACGTCGAGATCAAGCACGTGGATCTGAACGAGACAATGATCCGCGCCATCGCCCGTCAGGCCGAGGCCGAACGCGAGCGTCGAGCCAAGGTGATTCACGCCGAGGGGGAGCTTCAGGCTTCGCAGAAGCTGGCCGAGGCCGCGGAGGTTCTCAGCAGGCAGCCTCAGGCGCTGCAGCTGAGGTATCTGGAAACGCTGACGGTGATCGCGGCGGACAAGAATTCGACGATCGTGTTTCCGCTGCCGATGGATGTGCTGGGGCCGTTGCTGGACGCGGTGAAGCGGCGTTGACCCAACCCCGATAACCTACCCATGATCCCGACGATCTGCCTCTCCTGAGGCAGAGCCTGCAAACCCGACTCGACGAGATCGCAGGCTCCTGAGCAGCGCTACTTCCTCTGCGGCGGCACGTCCGTACACGTGCCATGCGCAATCTCCGCTGCCATGCCGACGCTTTCGCCCAGCGTCGGATGCGGGTGGATGGTCTTGCCGATGTCGACTTCGTCGGCACCCATCTCGATGGCCAGGGCAACCTCGCTGATCAAATCACCCGCATGCGTGCCGACGATGCCGCCGCCGACGATGCGATGCGTATCGGCATCGAACAGCAGCTTGGTGAAGCCCTCGTCGCGACCGTTGGCGATCGCGCGGCCGGACGCTGTCCATGGGAAGTGGCCCTTCTTCAGCTTGATGCCCTGGGCCTTGGCTTCATCCTCGGTCAGGCCGACCCACGCCACTTCAGGATCGGTATAGGCCACGCTCGGGATGACGCGTGCATCGAACGCCGCCTTCTCGCCCGCCGCGACCTCTGCGGCCACATGAGCCTCATGCACCGCCTTGTGCGCCAGCATCGGCTGGCCCACGATGTCGCCGATCGCAAAGATGTGCGGCACATTGGTTCGCATCTGGATGTCGACCGGGATGAAGCCGCGCTCGTTGACGATGACGCCCGCCTTCTCCGCCCCGATCTTCCGGCCGTTCGGGGTGCGGCCCACGGCCTGCAGCACCAGGTCGTACAACTGCGGCTCCTTCGGAGCGGCCTCGCCTTCGAACTTCACAAGGATGCCGTCCTTCGTCGCCTCGCCGCCCACCGTCTTCGTCTTCAACATGATGTTGTCGAAGCGGCGCGTGTTCATCTTCTGCCAGACCTTCACCAAGTCACGATCGGCGCCGAGCATCAGCGAGTCCATCATCTCGACCACGTCCAGGCGCGCACCCAGCGTGGAGTACACGGTGCCCATCTCCAGCCCGATGATGCCGCCGCCGATCACCAGCATGCGCTTCGGTGTCGACTTCAGCAGCAATGCCCCGGTGGAATCGACGATGCGCTCGTCGTCAGGCAGGAACGGCAGCCGCACCGCCTGCGAACCCGCGGCGATGATGCACTGCTTGAAGCGGATGGTCTGCGTCTTGCCCGTGCGCTCCTGGCCATCGCCGCCGGTCTCCTCGACGGTGATGTGATGCGGGTCGGCGAAGGTGCCGTATCCGCGCACCACCGTGACCTTGCGCATCTTGGCCATTGCGGCAAGGCCGCCGGTGAGCTTGCCGACGACCTTGTTCTTGTAGCCGAGCAGCTTGGCGAGATCCACCTGGGGCTCGGCATAACTCACGCCGAGATCGGCGAAGTGCGACACCTCGTCCATCACGCCCGCGACGTGCAGCAGTGCCTTCGACGGAATGCAGCCCACGTTGAGGCACACGCCGCCGAGCGTCGCATAGCGTTCCACGAGCACGGTCTTCATGCCGAGGTCAGCCGACCTGAACGCGGCCGAGTACCCACCCGGCCCGGCACCGAGCACGAGCATGTCGCACTCGAGATCCACCCCGCCGCCATAGCTCGCCGCCTGCGGCGCCGCAGCGGCGGAAGAGGGCTGGGGTGAGGGCTGCGCTGCAGGCGCAGGCGCGGGTGCCGAAGGAGCCGCGGCCCCGGCGCCCTCCCCCTCCAGCACCAGGATCGGCGACCCTTCGCTGACCTTGTCGCCCAGCTTGATCTTCATCTCCTTCACGACGCCGCCGGCCGACGACGGGATCTCCATCGACGCCTTGTCCGACTCCACGGTGATCAGGCTCTGCTCGGGCTTGACGGTGTCGCCGGGCTTCACGAGCACCTCGATCACCGCCACGTCCTTGAAGTCGCCGATGTCCGGGACCTTCACTTCGACCAATGCCATGCTTGCCTCTATTCCTTGGTTTTGAGGGTGTGGACCTTCACGGGTCCAGCGGAGTTCTTGTCGAATTCGCAGCCGGCGAGCACGCCGATCTCGGCGATCTCGCGCGCCGTCCGGGTCTTGTCCCAGGCGGCGTACATCGCGCCCAGCGCAAAGTTGCGGCCCGATCCGATCGACCAGAAGCGGTCGAACTCGAAGACCTCGCGATACGAGTACACGCCGAAGATGCCGTGCGGATTGGCGATGAGGATGGTGAACTGGCTGCTCTCGTAAGGGTCCGCGTCCTCCTCCTTCGTGTTGAGGAAGAACTGGTCCTTCAGCCGCGGATGCAGCTTGAGAAAGGTCTCGAACACCTCGTCGCGCGTATTGAGCTTCAGGTCCTCCGTCGCCAGCGAGCCGAGCGCCTTGCGCAGCACTGGAAAGTGCGCGGTCGTGCCCGACATGCCGATGTAGGAGTTGCCGGCGATGAACACCTTCTCGTTGTTCTCGTAGCCGTGCGCCAGTCGCGTGTCGCCGAACGTCACCAGCGTGTCCGCGGCGATCGCGACGTGGTCGGCCTTCTTCACGATCGTGACGGTCGTCATCCCGCCTCGTCTCCTTCTTCTTGTTCGACGTCGATCAGCAACCCGGCCAGTTCCAGCCGCTGCTTCAGGTTCTCGTAGCCGTCGTGGTACTCCCAGTAGATGAGCCGTCCGAATCCCGAGGTCACGACGATGTGCTGCTCGTCGATCGACAGGATGCGGGAGACGGCGATCACCTTCCGCGTGGGGGGCGCCTCCACGCGCTCGACGACCTTCTGGTTCAGCTGGTCGTAGCCGTGCCAGACAGTCTGGTTGCCGAGCGTCAGCTCGATGAACGCGAGTTCCTGGCTCATGCCGGCCTCCATCGCGGGCTGCTGCCGGCCGTCACAGCATGACTCGCCTGAAGTCGGCCAGCACCCCCGCAAGGTACGTGTTGAAGCGCGCCGCCGACGCGCCGTCGATCACGCGGTGGTCCCAGCTGAGCGACAGCGGCAGGATCAGGCGCGGCTGAAAGGCCTTGCCGTCCCACACCGGCCGCGTCACGCTCTTGCACACGCCGAGGATGGCGACCTCGGGCGCATTGATGATCGGCGTGAAGTAGGTGCCTCCGATGCCGCCGAGCGACGAGATCGAGAAGCAGCCGCCGGTCATGTCGGCCGGTCCGAGCTTGCCGTCGCGCGCCTTCGCCGCCAGCTCGCTCATCTCCTTGGCGAGCTGAACGATGCCCTTCTTGTCGGCGTCCTTGATGACGGGCACGACCAGGCCGTTCGGCGTGTCGGCCGCGAAGCCGATGTGGAAGTACTGCTTGAGCACGAGGGCATCGCCGTCGAGCGAGGCGTTGAACTCGGGGAACTTCTTCAGCGCCGCGACGCAGGCCTTGATCAGGAAAGCGAGCATCGTGACCTTCACGCCGGACTTCTCGTACTCCTTGTTGAGCTTGACGCGGAAGGCCTCCAGCTCGGTGATGTCGGCGTCCTCGTGGTTGGTGACGTGGGGAATCATCACCCAGTTGCGATGCAGGTTCGCGCCCGAGAGCTTCTTGATGCGCGAGAGGTCCTTGCGCTCGACGGGGCCGAACTTGGCGAAGTCGACCTGCGGCCAGGGCAGCAGTCCCGGCAAGGCACCGCCTGCTGCACCAGCGGGTGCCTTTGCCGCCTGCGCCTGCGTCCTCATGTCGCCGGCCATCACGCCCTTGACGAAGTTCTGCACGTCCTCCTGGGTGATGCGGCCCTTGGGTCCGGAGCCCTTCACCTCCTCCAGCGGCACGCCCAACTCGCGCGCGAAGCGTCGCACGGAAGGAGAGGCGTGCGGCAGCAGCCCTGTCGGCGCCTTCGGCTCGTGGCCCGGCATAGGCGCAGCAGCCGAGGGTGCGGCCGCCTTCGCTCCCTCTCCAGCGGGAGAGGGCTGGGGTGAGGACTGTGCCGCCTGCGGCGCAGGAGCGGCCGCCGCAGTACCCGCGCCCTCCACCACCGCGATCACCGACCCCTCGCTGACCTTGTCGCCGACCTTGACCTTCAGCTCCTTGACCACGCCCGCATGGCTCGACGGAATCTCCATCGACGCCTTGTCGGACTCCACCGTGATCAGGCTCTGCTCCTGGGTGATCGTGTCGCCGGGCTTGACCAGGACCTCGATCACCGCAACGTCCTTGAAGTCGCCGATGTCCGGCACCTTTACGTCGACTGGCCCACCGCCGCCTCCCGCCGCAGGCGCTGCGGCCGGCGGCGTTGCTGCTGCTGCCGCCGTCGGGGCGGGAGCCGGTTGCGGTGAGGGTGCAGGAGGTGCCGCGGCACCCGCTCCCGCCTCCGCGGAGTCCAGCATCAGGAGCAAGCTGCCCTCGCTGACCTTGTCGCCGAGCTTGACCTTCATGTCCTTCACCACCCCGCCGTGGCTCGAAGGAATCTCCATCGAGGCCTTGTCGGACTCGACGGTCACCAGACTCTGCTCGGGCTTGATCGCATCGCCGGGCTTGACCAGCACTTCGATGACCTCGACATCCTTGAAATCCCCGATGTCGGGCACCTTCACTTCGATGAGCGCCATGTGTTCCTCTTGTTGTGGTGGCGTCCTGCGGGGAGCCGCTCTCCCCTGCTGCCACGCATGTCACGTTCTTGCGTGCGGCGGCCGCTCACCCCGCACGCAGGGCGAGCTGAACCGCCGCGAGGCGGTTCCGCGCTGGACGCTCACGCGTACAGCGGATTGATCTTGTCAGCCTTGATGGCGTACTTCTTGATCGCCTCGGCGGGCGCGCCGGCCGGCACTTTGCCTTCATCGGCCAGCGCTTTCAAGGCCGCCACGACGATGTAGTGGCGGTTGACTTCGAAGTGTTCGCGCAGCTTGTAGCGGAAGTCGCTGCGCCCGAAGCCGTCGGTGCCCAGGACCTTGTACTGCCGTCCCTTCGGGATGAAGGCGCGGATCTGGTCGGCGTAGTTCTTCATGTAGTCGGTGGAGGCGACCACCGGACCGGCATGCGGCTCGAGCTGCTGCGTCACGAACGGCACACGCGGCGTTTCGGTCGGGTGCAGCAGGTTCCAGCGCTCGCAGTCCTGGCCGTCACGGGCCAGTTCGTTGAAGCTGGGCGCGCTCCATATATTGGCCGAGACGCCCCACTCGGTTTCGAGCAACTGCTTGGCGGCCTGCGACTCGCGAAGGATGGTGCCGCTGCCCATGAGGTTCACGAGCGGGGCGCCCTTCTTGAGCTTGGCGCCTTCCTCCAGCAGGTACATGCCCTTGATGATCTGCTCCTCGGTGCCAGGCTTGAGGCCGGGCATCGGGTAGTTCTCGTTGAGCAGGGTGATGTAATAGAAGACGTTGTCCTGCTTCTCGACCATCCGCTTCATGCCGTGATGCATGATGACGCCGACTTCATGCGCGAACGTCGGGTCGTAGCTGATGCAGTTGGGGATGGTGCCGGCCAGGATGTGGCTGTGGCCGTCCTCGTGCTGCAGGCCCTCGCCGTTCAGGGTCGTGCGTCCCGAGGTGCCGCCGAGCAGGAAGCCCCGCGCCTGCATGTCGCCCGCGGCCCAGGCCAGGTCGCCAATGCGCTGGAAGCCGAACATCGAGTAGTAGACGTAGAACGGGATCATGATGCGGTTGCTCGTCGAATACGACGTCGCCGCGGCGATCCACGAGCTCATGCCGCCCGCCTCGTTGATGCCTTCCTGCAGGATCTGACCGGCCTTGTCCTCGCGGTAGTACATGACCTGGTCCTTGTCGACCGGCGTGTACTTCTGGCCCGCGGGGTTGTAGATGCCGATCTGGCGGAACAGCCCTTCCATGCCGAAGGTACGCGCCTCATCGACGAGGATGGGGACCGCACGCGGCCCGATTTCCTTATCCCTCAGCAACTGCGTCAGGAAGCGGACATAGGCCTGCGTGGTGCTGATCTCACGGCCTTCCGCCGTGGGCTCCAGCACGGCCTTGAAAGTCTCGAGGTCAGGCACCTTGAGCTGCTCTTCGGCGCGAATCCGACGCTTGGGCAGATGGCCGCCGAGCGCCTTGCGACGCTCGTGCAGATACTTCATCTCCGGCGTGTCCTCGCTCGGCTTGTAGAACGGAATCTCGTGCAGCTTCTCGTCGGGGATCGGGATACCGAAGCGGTCGCGCATGCCGCGGATGTCGTCGTCGGTCAGCTTCTTGGCCTGGTGCGCCGTGTTCTTGCCCTCAGCCGCCTTGCCCATGCCGAAGCCCTTGACGGTCTTGACCAGCAGCACCGTCGGCTGGCCCTTGTGGTTGGCTGCGCGATGGAAGGCCGCATACACCTTCTGGGGATCGTGACCGCCGCGCTGCAGGCGCCAGATGTCGTCGTCGCTCATGTTGGCGACCATCTCCAGCAGCTTGGGATGCCGCCCGAAGAAGTTCTTGCGCACGTACGCGCCGTCGTTGGCCTTCATGGCCTGGTAGTCGCCGTCGACCACATCCATCATCACCTTGCGCAGCAGGCCCTGCTTGTCACGTGCCAGCAGCGGATCCCAGTAGCTGCCCCACAGCAGCTTGATCACATTCCACCCCGAACCGCGGAACTGGCTTTCGAGTTCCTGGATGATCTTGCCGTTGCCGCGCACCGGCCCATCCAGCCGCTGCAGATTGCAGTTGACGACGAAGATCAGGTTGTCGAGCTTCTCGCGCGCGGCCAGGCCGATGGCGCCCAGGCTCTCCGGCTCGTCCATCTCGCCGTCGCCGCAGAACACCCAGACCTTGCGGTTCTCGGTATTTGCGATGCCTCTTGCATGCAGGTATTTCAGAAAGCGCGCCTGATAAATCGACATCAGCGGCCCAAGGCCCATCGACACCGTCGGGAATTGCCAGAACTCAGGCATCAGCTTGGGGTGCGGGTAGCTCGACAGCCCCTTGCCGTCGACCTCCTGCCGGAAGTTCAGCAGTTGCTCCTCGCTGATACGGCCTTCCATGTAGGCGCGGGCGTAGATGCCAGGCGCGGAGTGCCCCTGGATATAGAGCAGGTCTCCGCCATGGTTCTCGGTCTCGGCGTGCCAGAAGTGCTGGAAGCCGGCGCCGAACATCGTCGCCACGGAGGCGAACGACGAGATATGGCCGCCGAGGTCGCCGCCGTCCGGGGGATCGATGCGATTGGCACGGACGACCATCGCCATCGCGTTCCAGCGCATGTAGGCGCGCAGCCGCTCCTCGATCTCCAGATTGCCGGGGCAGCGCTCTTCCTGGTCGGCTGGAATGGTGTTGACATAGGCGGTCGTCGCGGAGAACGGCACGTCGATGCCGGCCTGTCGCGCATGGTCGATCAATTGCTCGAGCAGGTAATGAGCACGGTCGCCGCCCTCAGCCTGGATGACCGCCGACAGCGCCTCCAGCCATTCACGCGTCTCTTGGGAATCGGGGTCGTTGGCGGCGGCGCCCAGATAAGTCTCAGGCAATGCTGACATGCGGTTGTCTCCTGCAAGTGAGGGTGTGTGGGGTGGCGAGTGCGCGGCATTTTCTCACAACCTCGCTCATTTTTCAAATGGTGCGAGTTCGTCTTACCATATGAAATAACGGGTTCATCTCTCAATATCGCCTTGTTCGCCTCGCCTCGATAATTCACGTATGCAGTCTGCCCCTCGTCCGATGTCCTCCCCGCCGTCGTCGTTTTCACGCGGACAGCGGCTGTTCGGACTCTGGTGGAGACGCCAATCGCCGGCGCGGCAAGACCGCTTCATGACGTTGGCGCCTCTGGTGTCGGTGTTGCTTTTCCTGCTGGCCATCGTCTCGGCCTTCTGGTATTTGCGTAACGAGGAGATAGAACGCGAGAACGAGTCCGTCAAGCGCGACACTGAAATCGCGCAGCAGCAGATCCGGCTGCGCCTGATCGACAACCAGGAACAGCTGCTGCGGATGGCGCGTGAGGTGGTCCTGCGCGAAGTCGACGTCAAAGGTTTCGTGGCGCAAGCCGAGGCATTTTCGCGTGAACGCCCCGAGGTCACGCATGTCAGCTGGATCAATGCCAAGGGCCAGCCGAAAGCGAGTTATTCGGCTTCGCTGTTCCATCCGGAGTTATGGCCCAATTCCGAAGCCATCGATCCTTCGTTGCCGAGCGAAAGTCGCCGCAGTGAACCCGAGCGCGCGTTCGACTCGGCCCGATCTACGCGGCAGCCTGTGTATTCGCGCGCGTTTCAGGACCCGACCGGCACGCCCGTTTTCCAGCTGTATGTTCCGCTGAT
>DASTGE010000516.1:0-2204 GCA_035719405.1 Burkholderiaceae bacterium | reverse complement strand
AGCCGTGATCGATGCGCAGGCTTTGCAGCAGAGCCACGTCGGCTTTGCGCTGCTGGCCGTGCCTCAGCCCGCCCCCGACACTGGCACCGCCGCAGGCGCCCAGGCGAGAGCGGTGAACACCGCACCGCACTGGCTGTGGGGCACGCTCAGGCGCTTTCTCCCGCACTACCGTTCGGCGTTGCTGGCCGCGTTGCTGAGCAACGTGCTGACGATGTCCATCGGCCTGGCCACATCGGTGATCTTCGACAAGGTCATCCCCAACCAGGCCTTCGCAACGTTGTGGGCACTGGCGGCGCTCGCGGGAATGGCGCTGGTGTTTGACCTGGCTGCACGCCAACTCCGCGCGCACCTGATCGACATGGCCGGACGAAAGGTCGACCTGCTCATCAGCTCGGCGCTGTTTCGTCAGACGCTCGACGTGCGCATGGAACATCGGCCCGCGTCCGCAGGTGCCTGCGCCCATCAGATGGCGCAGATCGAGCTGGTGCGCGACTTCACCACGTCGGCCACCATGTCGGCGCTCAGCGACCTGCCGTTCGTGCTGTTGTTCGTCGTGATGATCTTCCTGACTGCCGGCCCGTTGGGATGGGTGATGGTGGTTGCAATTCCCGTGATTCTTGGCATTGCCGGGCTGCTGCAGGGCGTGCTGCGCAGGGCGATGCGATTGAACCTGATCCACCAGGCCGAGCAGCAGTCGCTGCTCGTGGAGGCGCTGGAAGGTCTGGAAGACTTGAAGGCGACCAGCGCGCAGGGACGCTTCTTGCGTCGCCATGAGGATGCGACCGCCGCGGCGGCAAACACCGCCTTGCGCTCGCGCAGGCTCAACAGCCTGACGAGCAATCTCGCGTCGGTCACGCAGCAACTGATCACGCTGGTCATGCTGGTGTGGGGTGTGCATCTCGTCGCCGATCGCGAGATCACCCCGGGTGCGCTCATCGGGGCAGTGATGTTCGCCGGCCGTGCGATCGGACCGCTGTCCAGCGTGGTGTCGTTGGCGACCCGATACCAGGGCGCCCGCGCTGCGATGCGCATGCTCGAAAAGATGATGGCGCTGCCCGTGGAGCGGTCGCCGTCAACGCCGCTGCCGCCGATGGTGCTGAACGGCGCCATTGCCTTGCGCGACGTGCTCTTCGCGTATCCGCCCATGGGGAACGCGCCCGCACCGCAGGTGTTGCGCGGGGTCAATCTGCGCTTTGAGCCCGGTGAGCGGGTCGCGATTCTCGGTCGCATCGGCAGCGGCAAGTCGACCGTGCTGCGGATCCTCGCGGGGCTCTACGAGCCTTCGCAAGGGCGCGTAGAGGTGGATGGCATCGACCTGCGCCAGCTGAACCTGGCCGACTTTCGCGCGCAGGTGGGCTTCGTGTCACAGGATCCGCGCCTGTTCGACGGCACGCTGCGCGACAACATCGTGCTTGGACGGCCGGGCATCGATGCCGCCGCATTGGGCGAGGTGGCAAGGCTCACGGGCCTTGACCGTCTGATTGCCTCGCATCCGCAGGGCTGGGAGCTGCCGGTGGGCGAGACGGGAACCTTGCTCTCGGGCGGACAGCGGCAGCTGGTGGCGCTCGCCCGGTGCCTGATCACGCGCCCACGCATCCTGCTGATGGACGAGCCGACGAGCTCGATGGATGTTCAGTCGGAACTCGCCTTTCTGCGCCAACTGGCGGTCGCCTGCGGGTCATGCACGCTCGTCATGGTCACGCACCGTCCGGCGGTGCTCGACCTCGTGCAACGCATCGTGGTGATCGACGCCGGGCAGGTTCTGCTCGATGGTCCGAAAGCAAAGGTGCTGGCGGTGCTATCGGGCAGCGCGACATCGGGCGGTCAGGGCCCGGCGCAGCCGCCGCAATCTTCGGCGCAGGCGGCGGAGCAAGCCCATGCATGAGGAGGCTGTGATGGCTGCACCGCATCGCAAGCCTGACGCGGCCGAGGCCCAGTACCTTTCTGCGCTGCGCGCCGCGCAGCACATGGATGACCTTCCGCGCAGTCGCTGGCTGCTGGTGCTCGTGCTGGCGCTGCTTGGGGCCGGCGTGGCTTGGGCCGCACTGGCGCGGGTCGACATGGTCACCAGAGCCGAGGCACGCGTCGTGCCCGAAGGCCGCGACCAGCAGGTGGCCAGCCTTGAGGGCGGCCTGCTTGCCGAGTTGTATGTGCGTGAGGGCGAGCGGGTGCGGGCCGGCCAAGCCCTCGCCCGTCTCGATCCC
>DASTGE010000515.1:0-5962 GCA_035719405.1 Burkholderiaceae bacterium | reverse complement strand
GGAGATCACCGCACCGCAGGTGCGGCTGAACGGACCCGAGAACGAACCCCTCGGGATCGTGAGCCTGCAGGAGGCGCTGCGCCTGTCCGCGGAATACGACGTCGACCTGGTTGAGATCGCCGCGCAGGCCGATCCGCCGGTATGCCGGTTGATGGACTACGGCAAGTTCAAGTACCTGGAGCAGAAGAAGGCTGCCGAGGCGAAGTCCAAGCAGAAGATCATCGAGGTCAAGGAAGTCAAGTTCCGTCCGGGCACCGACGAGGGCGACTATCAGATCAAGATGCGAAACCTGCGGCGCTTTATCGCGGAAGATGGCGACAAGGGCAAGGTCACCCTCCGGTTCCGGGGCCGGGAGATCACCCACCAGGACATCGGCATGCGCTTGCTCGAGCGTATCCGTGATGAGCTTGCCGATGTGGCCGTGGTCGAGAACATGCCGAAGCTGGAAGGCCGGCAGATGGTGATGGTGCTGGCGCCGAAAAAGCGCTAGCACATGAAGAGTAACGGGGCTCGCGGGCTGGGTCGTCCGCGGATTCCGATCCAGAAGCCCCTGCGGGCTGGCAAGGACGCCGAATCCGGCGGACGCCTGGCGGGGGTCACGAAAACAGGAGCAGTCATGCCCAAGATGAAGACCAAGAAGAGCGCGGCCAAGCGGTTCCGCGTGCGTCCGGGTGGCACCGTCAAGCGCGGTCAGGCCTTCAAGCGCCACATCCTCACCAAGAAGTCCACGAAGAACAAGCGGCACCTGCGCGGCGCCGTCAACGTGCACGAGACCAACATGGGGCACATGGCACAGATGATGCCCTTTGCCGGTCTCTGATATCGCATCACTGCTGAACAAGGAGCACACACATGCCTCGCGTCAAACGTGGTGTCACCGCACGGGCCCGCCACAAGAAGGTCCTCGCCCTCGCCAAGGGTTATCGTGGCCGTCGCAAGAACGTCTTCCGTATCGCCAAGCAGGCGGTGATGAAGGCGGGGCAATACGCCTATCGCGACCGCCGCACCCGCAAGCGCGTCTTCCGCCAGCTCTGGATCGCCCGTATCAACGCGGCGTCGCGTCAGCTCGGCATCACCTACAGCAAGTTCATGGCCGGCCTGAAAAAGGCGCAAATCGACATCGATCGCAAGGTGCTAGCCGATCTGGCCGTCAACGACCCTGCTGCATTCGGCAGCATCGTCGAGAAGGTGAAGGCCCAGCTCGCCTGAAGGCGCTTTTCGCGGGCTGACCCGCTGAGCGCACATCCGGTCCTGACGGACCGGACAAAGGATTCCAAGGCCGACACCCTCGGTGCTCGGCCTTTTTCATTGCCAGCCTCGATGAACGATCTCGACCAACTCGTGAGCGCGGCGACCGCGGATTTCGCCGCCGCGGCATCACCGCCCGAGCTTGAAAACGCGAAGGCCCGCTACCTCGGCAAGGCCGGGCGTGTCACCGAGCTGCTCAAGGGCCTCGCTGCGTTGTCCGCGGACGAGAAGAGGATGCGCGGCGCCGAAATCAACGCGACCAAGCAGAAGATCGAAGTCGCGCTTCAGGCCCGGCGTCAGGCTCTGGCCGATGCCGAGCTCGAGGCGCAGCTGAAGGCCGAGGCGCTGGACGTCACGCTGCCCGGACGGGCGCGCGGTGTCGGCAGCATTCATCCTGTGTCGCGCACGATGGAGCGCATCGAGCAGATCTTCGGGTCGATGGGTTTCGACGTGGCCGATGGTCCCGAAATCGAAAGCGACTGGATGAGCTTCACTGCGCTCAACAATCCCGAGAATCATCCGGCCCGGTCGATGCAGGATACCTTCTACGTCGACATGAAGGACGCGGAAGGCCGATGGCTCAACCTGCGGCCGCACACCTCCCCGATGCAGGTGCGCTATGCGCGTATGCATGCGGCACGACACGCGGACAAGGCCATGATGCCCGAGATCCGCGTGATTGCCCCGGGCCGCACCTATCGGGTCGACAGCGACGCCACCCACTCACCAATGTTCCACCAATGCGAAGGCTTGTGGATCGGCGAGAACGTCAGCTTCAAGGACTTGAAGGCGGTGTTTGGCGATTTCTTCCGTACCTTCTTCGAGACCGACGATCTCGCCCTGCGCTTTCGTCCCTCGTTCTTCCCCTTCACCGAACCGTCGGCCGAGGTCGACATCGCCTTCCGCAGTGGCCCGCTCAAGGGCCGATGGCTGGAGGTGGCCGGTTCCGGGCAGGTGCATCCAACCGTGGTGCGTAACTTCGGTCTCGATCCCGAGCGCTACATCGGCTTTGCGTTCGGGATGGGGCCTGACCGCCTGACCATGCTGCGCTATGGCGTCAGCGACCTGCGCCTGTTCTTCGACGGCGACCTCCGGTTCCTCTCGCAATTCAAGTCCTGACATGCAATTTCCCGAAAGCTGGCTGCGCGAGTTCTGCGACCCGCCTCTGACCACGGTGGAGCTGGCCGACATCCTCACGATGGCGGGCATGGAGGTCGAGGAGCTGAAGCCGGTCGCGCCGCCTTTTGCCGGTGTGGTCGTCGCCGAGATCGTCGAGTGCCAACAGCATCCGAACGCAGATCGCCTGCGCGTCTGCAAGGTGAATGCGGGCCAGCCTGGGCTGCTGCAGATTGTGTGCGGCGCCCCGAACGCCAGGGCGGGGATCCGCGTGCCGCTGGCAACGGTCGGGGCGGAACTCCCGGCCGGCGAAGACGGCAAGCCATTCGTCATCGCGGCAAGCCGTCTGCGCGGCGTCGAAAGCTTCGGCATGCTGTGCTCTGCGCGGGAGCTGAAGCTGTCGGAAGACCATGCCGGACTGCTCGAACTGCAGCCCAGCGCGCCGATCGGTGCCGACGTTCGCGAAGTGCTGAAGCTCGACGACACCATCTTCACCCTCAAGCTCACGCCCAACCTCGGCCATGCACTGAGCGTCTTTGGAATCGCGCGCGAAGTTGCCGCATTGACGGGCGCGCCGCTGAAGCGACCCCAGTTCACGCCGGTATCGCCCACACACGACCAACGAATGCCCGTGGAGATCCTGGCTCCCGACCTCTGCGGCCGCTTCTCAGGCCGCATCGTGCGCAATGTGAATACCCGGGCGAAGACGCCCGGCTGGATGGTCGAGCGGCTGGAGCGATGCGGACAGCGCCCAGTCACCGCATTGGTCGACATCTCGAACTACGTGATGTTCGAGTTCGGACGCCCCTCTCACATCTTCGACCTCGACAAGATCGACCGCAAGCTGGTGGTCCGGTGGGCGCACGAGCGCGAGACTCTCGAGCTGTTGAACGGCAACGCCGTCGAACTCGATCCGGGCGTGGGTGTGATCGCGGATGCCAACACGGTCGAGTCGCTCGCCGGCATCATGGGCGGCGAGCGGATAGCGGTCTCGGACGAGACGCGCAATGTCTACGTGGAGGCTGCGTTCTGGTGGCCGCAGGCAGTCGCGGGCCGTTCACGCCGCTACAACTTCAGCACCGATGCGGGGCACCGCTTCGAGCGCGGCGTCGATCCGTCGCAGACCGTCGAACATATCGAGCACATCACACGGCTGATCCTCGACATCTGCGGCGGCGAGGCCGGTCCGATGGACGACCAGCAGCCGAACATACCCGTTCACAAGCCCGTGACGCTGCGGGTTGCGAGAGCGGCAAAGGTCATCGGCATGTCTGTGACGCAGGCTGAATGCGCGTCGGTGTTCCGCCGCCTGGATCTTCCCTTGCAGGAGCGTGAGGGCGAAATCATCGTCATGCCGCCCAGCTGGCGCTTCGATCTTCAGATCGAAGAAGATCTCATCGAGGAAGTGATCCGCGTGCTCGGCTACGAGCGGCTTCCCGATACGCCGCCCCTGGCTCCGGTCACCGCGCGCCGAAGGCCCGAAAGCGAGCGGAGTCCTCACGTCCTGCGCCGAATGCTCGCCGACCTGGACTACCAGGAGACGATCAACTTCAGCTTCGTTGAAGAGCGGTGGGAAACGGAGCTGGCGGGCAACGTCCAGCCCGTGAAGGTGCTGAATCCTATCGCCGCCCCGCTGTCGGTGATGCGCTCCAGCCTCATCGGAAGCTTGGTGCATGTGCTTCGCCACAACCTTGCACGCAAGGCTGACCGTGTGCGCGTATTCGAGATCGGCCGCGTCTTCGTGCGCGATGCTTCGGTCGCTGACGGCCCGTTGTCGGTCGCGGGCCTGCGCCAGCCGCAGCACCTGGCAGGGCTCGCCTATGGGCCGGTCGATGCCCTTCAATGGGGTCGGCCGGAAAGGCAGGTTGACTTCTTCGACGTGAAAGGCGATGTCGAATCGCTTTGCGCGCCGCTTGCGGTTCGTTTCTCCGCGGCGCTCCATCCGGCGCTGCATCCGGGGCGAAGCGCCGTGATCGAGCTTGACGGCGCGCGGGTCGGCGTTATCGGCGAACTGCATCCGAAGTGGCGGCAGGCGTACGAACTCTCGCACGCGCCCGTGCTGTTCGAGATCGACCTTCCTGCGCTCACGCGGCGGCCGCTGCCTCACTTCCACCCCATCCCCCGGCAGCAGCCCGCGTTGCGCGACTTCGCCGTTGTCGTGCGCGACACGGTCAGCCACGATGCCGTCCTGGCTGCGATCCGATCGGTCGATCCGCTGATTCGGTCCGTCCGCCTGTTCGACCTATACAAGCCGCCCAAGGCGACGCCTGAAATTGCCGCTGGAGAACGCAGCCTCGCAGTGCGCGTGGAACTGCTCGACGAGGACATCACGCTCACCGATGAACGTATCGAACCGGTGACGACCGCGATCATCGACAGGTTGAGAACCGAATTCAGCGCTCGCCTGAGGGGCTGATCTTTAGGAATGGACGCAAGCAGCATGAAGCAGGAAGAACTCGCGGATGCGGACGAGGACAAGGCCGGCAAGCGAGTGCTCCTGCCCTCTCTCGAGACACCGACGCTGACCAAGGCCGAACTTGCCGAGTTGCTGTTCGAGCGGCTGGGTTTGAACAAGCGAGAGTCGAAGGACATGGTGGAGGCTTTCTTCGAAATCATTCACACCAGTCTTGTGGCCGGACGCGACGTCAAGCTGTCGGGCTTCGGCAACTTCAACATCCGTCGCAAAGCGCCGCGTCCAGGACGCAATCCGCGCACGGGTGAGGCCATTCCCATCAAGGCCCGAAACGTGGTTACCTTCCACGCCAGTCACAAGCTGAAAGGCATCGTGCAGGGTGAAATACCTGCCGAGGGCGAGTTCGAGTAGAGTTTCATGTTTCCTCCTGAATCCCGTTGATTTCAATGGAGAACGCGCTCCCCGCCATTCCGGCCAAACGCTACTTCACCATCGGGGAGGTGAGCGAGCTGTGCGGCGTCAAGCCGTATGTCCTGCGGTACTGGGAACAGGAATTCACGCAGCTCAAGCCCATGAAGCGGCGGGGCAACCGCCGCTATTACCAGCACCACGAGGTGCTGCTCATCCGCCGGATCCGCGAGCTTTTGTACGAGCAGGGCTTCACGATCAGCGGTGCCCGCAATCGGCTGGCAGAAGGTCAGTCGACACCGGTTCATTCCGCGTCGCAGACCCAGGCTGCAGTTCGGCACGACGGGGGATCGATCGCCACGCTGTCAGCTGCTGCAGTGGAGCAGGTGGTCGACGAGGTCCTTGTCGAGAGCGATGTGCATGTGCTCCCGACGCCCGAGGTGCACGAGTTGTCGCTGAACCAGATCCGAGCGGAGCTGCTCGCAATCCGTGCCTTACTCGCGGGTTGATGAGACTCCAGTGCAAACCGGGTATACTCGCGGCCTCGCGTCGGGGTGTAGCGCAGCCTGGTAGCGCACTTGCATGGGGTGCAAGGGGTCGCGAGTTCGAATCCCGCCACCCCGACCATTGAACGAACAAAGGCCCGCCCGGGAAACCGCGCGGGCCTTTTGCTTGGGTTCTTTGCGGCCTTACCCCTCAAAAAATAATTTCAAGGGGTAAGATCGAGACGATGCCACGCGAGCCTGTCCGACGCCGCCCGAACGCCCGCCTGTACGC
>DASTGE010000514.1:0-5438 GCA_035719405.1 Burkholderiaceae bacterium | reverse complement strand
CTTGCGCAGCATGGCTTCCAGATCGTCGCCGGGCTCGGTCAGGCGGCTCGTGAGCGTCAGGTTCTGCGAGCCGCCCGCATGCCCGGTGGGCCGCATACCGAGCTTGCGTGCCGAATAGCTCGACAGGAAATACGCTTGCGTGACCCCGCCCTCGACCACGCTGCGCGCCCGCGTGGCGACACCCTCGTCGTCGAACGCCGCACTGCCCTTGCCTCGAGGAATGTGCGGATCCTCGCGGATGTCGATGTGATCGGCCATGGTCTGCTCGCCCAGGCTGTCGAGCAGGAAAGTGGCCTTGCGGTACAACGCCCCGCCGCTGGTCGCCCCGACATAGGCTCCGAGCAGGCCCGAGGCCAGGGTCGACTCGAACAACACCGGCACTTCGCAGGTGGGGATCTTGCGCGACCTCAGGCGCGACAGCGCGCGCTCGGCCGCGTAGCGGCCCACCGCCTCCGGCGCAGCCAGGTCTTCGGCCCTGCGCTCCGAGGTGAACCAGGCGTCGCGCTGCATGTCGTCGCCCCGGCCTGCAATCGGCGCGACCGAGAGCGAATGGCGCGAGCTGGCATAGCCGCCGCGGAAGCCGCGCGAGTTGCCGGCCCAGAAGTGCGACTGCTGTGCCGATACGCCCGCGCCTTCGGAGTTTGTGATGCGGCGGTCCGTGGCAAAGGCAGCGGCCTCGCAACGCCGCGCCAGCTCCGCCGCCTTCGCGGCATCGACGGACCAGGGGTGAAAGAGATCCAGGTCCAGCGCGGCCTGCTCGGGCGTGACGAGGTCGGCCTCATCGGGCAGGCCCGACGCCGGATCCTCGGCCGTAAAGCGGGCGATGTCGTAGGCGGCCTTCACCGTCTGCTCCAGCGCGGCTCGCGAGAAATCAGAGGTGGCGGCATTGCCGCGCCGCTGGCCGATGTAGACAGTGACGCCGACGCTCTTGTCGCGGTTTCGCTCCACGTTCTCGGTCTCGCCCTTGCGCACCGAGACCGTGAGCCCGCAGCCTTCCGACACCTCAGCCCCCGCATCGCTGGCGCCAAGGTCGCGGGCGATTGCGAGAGCGTCTTCGACGATCTGCTGGAATTGCTCTCGTGTATAGGCGAAGCCGGTGGTGGTCAGTTGTGACATCGCAGAAAAGTGGCAAGCCGGGGCCGGCTATGATACGAGCCCTTTTCGCTCCCGCCTCTCGCTGTCGAGCGCGCTACGGATACCGGGTGCCACAAAGCCCGGCGCTCGACCAGTGTTCCCCGGTCCACGCCCGATGCCCAGCACAGCCCGCTCCACTGGCGACAACGACGCCGCTGCCGAACGCCCCAGCAAGACCCGGCTGAAAAAAGAATCGCGTGAGCTTCAGACGCTGGGCGCCGAACTGGCGGAATTGCCCGAAGACCGCCTCGCGGCCTTGCCGGTCGAGGAATCGCTGATCGAGGCGGTGCGGGAGTACAAACGCACCCGTTCGCACGAGGGCCGGCGCCGCCAGCTTCAGTACATCGGCAAGCTCATGCGCCATGCCGATCCGGCGCCACTGCGAGAAGCGGTGGCATCCCTGAAGGTGCCTCATGCGGAAGAAACCCTCGCACTGCACCGGGCCGAACACTGGCGTACCGAGATCATCGCCGATGACGAGGCGCTGACCCGTTGGGTCGCCGAGCACCCGGATGCCGATGTGCAGAAGCTGCGCAGCCTGGTCCGTGCTGCGCGCAAGGAAGGCCAGCTGCCGCCCGAGCAACGGCATGGCCGCGCCTATCGGGAGTTATTCCAAATCATCAGGAAATCGACGTGAGTGATTTCGACGACGTTCGCATCGGTGTCGTGTCGATCAGCGACCGCGCCGCCAGCGGTGTCTACGAAGACAAGGGCCTTCCCGCGTTGCGCGACTGGATCGGGCGAGCGCTCAAGAACCGCATCGAATGGCACAGCCGCCTCATCCCCGACGAACAGGAAGTGATCAGCGCAACGTTGCGCGAACTGGTCGACGATGTGCACTGCGATCTGGTGCTGACCACAGGCGGCACAGGGCCCTCGCCTCGCGACGTCACCCCTGAGGCGACTCTGGCGGTGGCCGACAAGGAGATGCCCGGCTTCGGCGAGCAGATGCGGCAGATCAGTCTGAAGTTCGTTCCCACGGCCATCCTGTCGCGGCAGGTCGCGGTCATTCGCGGCAAGGCACTGATCATCAATTTGCCCGGACAGCCGAAGTCCATTGCGGAAACCCTGGAGGGATTACCCCAGGCCACGCCTGCGGTGCCGGGCATCTTCGCCGCAGTGCCCTACTGCATCGACCTCATCGGCGGGCCGTATCTCGAAACCGACGCTTCAGTGTGCGCGGCCTTCCGGCCAAAGTCGGCGATCAAGCAATGCCGGTGACGGCGTTTCGGGTCATTTCATCAAGCGCTCCAGCTTCTGCGCGTCGAAGTGCTCAGTGGTCTGCGCGTCCGCTGGCACGCAGGGCGCTGCCGGCAACTCGCGCGAGCCCGCTGACAGCTTCTCGATCGCCTGCCACAGCAGTGCGATCTGGTGCTCGTGCCCGGCAGCGTTGTCGATGAGGCCCTTCATGGCCTGCGCCACCGGGTCGTCACCCTGCGTCACGCCGTAGGCCGAGAAGCCCATCTTCGCCGCCACGGCCTCGCGCGTGGCGTCCGCATCTTCCTGCAAGATGCGAGCCGGATTGCCCACGGCCGTCGCGCCCGGCGGCACAGGTTTCACCACGACGGCGCTGGAGCCGATACGCGCGCCATCGCCCACGGTGAAGCCGCCAAGCACCTGCGAGTTGGCCCCGACGATCACGCCGCGGCCGAGCGTGGGATGGCGCTTCTTTCCCCGAGAGAGCGAGGTACCACCGAGTGTCACTCCCTGGTAGATCGTGCACTCGTCGCCGACCTCGGCCGTCTCGCCGATCACCACACCCATGCCGTGGTCGATGAACACACGCCGGCCAATGGTGGCGCCGGGATGAATCTCGATGCCGGTAAGAAAGCGGCCGATGTGGGAGATGAAGCGCCCCAGCCAGTGCAGCCCATGCGTCCAGCACCATTTGGCACGACGATGCAGGACCAGCGCATGCAGCCCCGGGTAACATGTGAGCACCTCCCACTTCGAGCGCGCGGCGGGGTCGCGCTCCAGGATGCAGGCGATGTCTTCACGCAATCGGCTGAACATGGCGGATGAGGCGGGGTGAGAAATGAGATCTTCGATCCTGTCGGCAGTGTATGCGTGCGACGCATTTCGCGCCCGCCCCCGCGGTCATGGCTTGCGGCGTGTGCCCGCCAGCACCGCCCGGGCGATGCCGCGCAGGATGTTCACCTCGGTGCCGGTAGGCGCGGCACGCTGCACTAATTGCTGAAGACGCGGCATCAACTTCTTCGGCGCCGCCGGATCCAGGAAACCCAGCTCGACCAGCGCCTGCTGCCAATGCGCCAAGGCGCCCTCGATGGCGGGCACGTCGGCCCGCTCCCCCGAGATGATGCGGGCAGCGACGTCGAAACCGCCCAACGCCTGTCGCCAGTCATAGGCGATCAACTGCACGGCCTGCGCGAGGTTGAGCGATCCGTAGGCGGGATGGGTCGGGATCGACAGCGCCGAATGGCAGCGGTACACGTCGTCGTTGCCCAGTCCGAATCGCTCGCTGCCGAACACGAACGCGACACGCTCGCTCGATGTGGCCAGCGAGGCGAACAGGTCGCGCGGCGCGAAGGTGGGGGGGCCGAAGTCGCGCGGCGTCATCGCCGTCGCACAGGCATGGTGGATGCCATCCAGCGCGTCGACGAGATCGTCGACGATGCGGGCGCGTGCGAGCACGTCTGCGGCGCCACTGGCCATCGCGACGGTTTCCTCGCGAGACAGCACATCCGCAAAGCGCGGGCGCACGAGCACGAGGTCGGTAAAGCCCATGACCTTCATCGCGCGGGCGACGGATCCCACATTGCCGGGATGGCTGGTCTGCACGAGCACGAAGCGGGTTGGGTCGATGGCGATGGGAGCGGACATGGCGGCAGGTAAAATCGCCCGCCATTCTGCAGCGTGGCATCTGTCGCCTTCCCCCCGCGCCGCTGTCCCCCTTGCCCGCGTCCGACCTGTCAACAGGCGTCTTACGCATTTCCGAATCCAGCCCATGTCGCAAGCCCTGAACCCCATGCTCAACATCGCCATCAAGGCAGCACGCGCGGCAGGGGCGATCATCAACCGGGCGGCCCTCGACCTCGACCTGCTGAAAATCAGCGTCAAGGGCCCGAACGACTTCGTGAGCGAGGTCGACCAGGCGGCAGAGCAGGCGATCATCGACACACTGCTGCAGGCCTATCCGCAGCACGGCATCCTCGCAGAGGAGTCGGGACGCGAGCACGGGGCAAAGCACAGCGAGTTCGTGTGGATCATCGATCCATTGGATGGGACCACCAATTTCCTGCATGGCTTTCCTGTGTACGCCGTGTCCATCGCGTTGTCTCACCGCGGGCAGGTGCAGCAGGGCGTCGTCTACGACCCCACCCGCAACGACCTCTTCTACGCCTCCCGCGGCCGCGGTGCCTTCCTCAACGACCGCCGGCTTCGAGTCTCGAAGCGCACGCGCCTGTCGGACGCCCTCGTCGGCACCGGCTTTCCCTTCCGCAAGGGTGACAACTTCAAGCGCTATCTGAAGATGTTCGAGGAGGTGATGCAGGCTTGCGCAGGACTGAGGCGTCCCGGTGCCGCCGCCCTCGACTTGTGCTACGTGGCCGCAGGCTACTACGACGGCTTCTTCGAGACCGGGCTCAACCCGTGGGACGTCGCGGCCGGCTCGCTCATGATCACCGAAGCGGGCGGCCTGATCGGCAACTTCACAGGCGAAGCCGACTATCTCTTCCAGCGTGAAGTCGTCGCCGGCAACCCCAAGGTCTACGGCCAGCTCGTCCAGATGCTGTCGGCCTACACGAGGGTGATCAAGGCCGACGAGCACAAGCCGGACGAGTCGCATCCGGAAGGCACACCCGAGGCCGCACTGGCGGGAACGCTGAAATTGCCGGAGGCAGCGCCGGCCGTGCCGGCCAGGAAAAAGGGCCCGGTGCGGATCCGCAAGGCCGACGCCTGACATCACATCAGGTTCCCAACAGCTCTCACACCTCCGCGTCAAGCCCCGATGGCAGAGACCGACGACTTCAGCGCCCACACGCCCGTGATGGCGCAGTACTTCCGACTGAAGGCACAGCATCCCGACGCGCTGGTGTTCTTCCGGATGGGCGACTTCTACGAACTGTTCTACGACGACGCGCGCCGCGCCCACCGGCTGCTCGACATCACGCTCACGTCGCGCGGCATGAGCGCCGGCGAGCCGGTGGTGATGGCCGGCGTGCCCGTGCATGCCATGGAGGGCTATCTCGCCAAGCTCATCAAGCTCGGCGAGGCCATTGCGATCGCCGAGCAGGTCGGCGACGTGGGCAGTGCGAAGGGACCGGTCGAGCGCAAGGTGGTGCGGG
>DASTGE010000513.1:0-3315 GCA_035719405.1 Burkholderiaceae bacterium | reverse complement strand
CCTTCAGCAGCCAGCGGTTGAGGTCCCCGATCTCCTCCATGCACACCGAGTGCGCCATCGGGTAGTCGTGCCACTCGACGTCGTGCCCAAGTGACTTGAGCAGGTCACGCGAGGCGGTTCCGGCCGTGAGGGGGACGACATTGTCCTGGCGTCCGTGCCCGAGGAAGACGGGCGTGTCGGCATTCGCAGGATCCCGCTCGGAGGGCGTGGTCAAGGCAAGCGGCAGGTAGCCCGACAGACCCACCAGGCCGGCCAGCCGCTCCGCGTGGCGCAACCCGGTGAGCAAGGCCATCGCGCAGCCTTGGGAAAAGCCTGCCAGCACGATCCGCCCTGCCTGCACGCCGCGCGCCTTCTCGCGTGCGAGCAGCGCCTCCACCTCGACACGTGAGGCGCGAAGGCCGGTCTCGTCCTCGCGCCGGTGCGTGAAGTCCATGGCGAGGATGTCGTACCAGGCCCGCATGCGGTAGCCCCCGTTGATCGTGACCGGACGCGTCGGCGCGTGCGGGAAGACGAAGCGCACTGGCCCCACCGATGAAAGGTCGAGTTCCTGTGCCACAGGAACGAAGTCGTTGCCGTCGGCGCCCAGGCCATGGAGCACAAGGATGCTGGCGGTGGGGTTGGGCGCGGTTTCGATGTCGATCGTTTCGAGTGTCATATCGGGTTCGCTCGTGATGTTATTCACGCCAGTGTAAGGATCCTCGCCCTCCCGATTCGAATGAGGGTCGGCTTTCCGCCGTAGTAGCACCGACGGGCGATTGCGACGCGCCAATTGCCTGAGATCCACCTGTTCGGCGGGCCTGTTCGCCCGTTTCCCCAGACAGGGGCGATGGCACGATGCGCGAATAAGAGTTCAGGGAGAGGGCAAATGCCCAGCAGTTCGGGTTCCAACTTCGGCGCGCTTCGCCTGCCGCTTGTCGTGCTTGCGGTCGGCGTCGTGCTGTCGCTACTGCTCAACCGCGCCACCGAGCAGGAAATCGAGCGAGGCGCTCAGGCGCGCTTCGATGTCATGGCGACGGACGTCGCACGCAAGGTAGAAGACAGCTTTTCCAACTACGCGGAGGTACTGAACGGGCTGCGCGCGATGGTGAGCAGTTCGGGCACCGTCAGTCGACGGCAGTTCCGCACGTATGTCGATGCATTGGGCCTGCACAGCAATTATCCGGGCTTCCGTGCACTCAACTTCGCCCCGTACATCCAGGCAGAGGACCTGTCGGGGTTCGAGCAGCGGATGCGCAGCGAGTATCCCGGATTCTCGGTGCGCTCGAAGGTCTCGAGCGCGAGCCGAAATTACTATCCACTGGCGTTTGTCGAGCCGCTGGAAGGCAATGAAGGCTTGCTCGGCAATGACATGGGGGCAATTCCGTTCGCGCGAAAAGCGTTGGAACACTCGCGTGACACAGGGGAACTCACGTCCTCCGGCAAGCTGATTCGTATCGGAGGCTTGAAGTCGGACTTCGGGCTGGCCATCCGCCTGCCCGTGTACGACATCACCAAGCCGCTGCGCACGATCGATGACCGCCGCGCGGCGTACATCGGTTCTGTGGGTGCAGGATTTCGCGTGGTCGATGTGATGCGCGAGATCGGCACCGGCAGCAACACATTGCGCATCCGCCTCTTCGATACGGGGCCCGTTTCGACCGAGGGGGCCGAAACGGTGCAGTTGTACGACAGCCAGGAATCGATCGTTCCGAGCGACAGCCGCCTGGTGCGCGACCTCCCATTCGAACTCGGCGGCCGTCGCTGGATTGTCGAGGTCAGCGATGAACGCAAGGTGGTCACGGGCCCGTTGGACCGCGAACTGCCTCTGCTCATCTTCGCGGGCGGCAGCGCCATCAGCGCCTTGCTCGCGGGAATCCTGTATTCGCTGAACACCTCGCGGTGGCGGGCGCTGTGCATTGCAGATGGGATGACCGAGAGTCTGCAGCGCAGCAAACGCCGCCTTTATGAGGCGCAGCACCTGGCAAGCGTGGGAAGCTGGATCCTCGACCAGGACGGGCAGCTCCAATGCTCGGACGAAGCGCGAAGAATTCTCGGCTTCGACGCTGACTCGCAACCCACACTGAGCGCGCTGCTCGACCGCGTTCCGGCGAGCGAGCGGCCATCGGTGCACGCGCAGATGCGCCTGCAGCAGCGTGAAAATCCACGCAGCGAGTTCGAGCACGCGCTGTGCCTGCCTGATGGCAACGAACGCTGGGTGCACGTCATCGCGGAACTGACCGAGGAAGACGGTCGTCAGGTGCTGCGCGGCACGGTGCGTGACGACACACAGCGCCACAAAGCGGCCCTTCGCCTGCAGCTCGACCATGACCTCGCCCGCCTGCTCGTGAGTGAAGCGCCTCAGCAACAGGTGATCGAGGCTACGCTGCGCGCGATCTGCCTTCACCTCGGATTCGACTGCGCGACGGTGTGGAGCAAGACCCAGCAGGGTGGTGTGCGCTGTTCGCCTTCCTGGCAAGGGCGGGACGACGCGAAGATCGAGCGTTTCCTGAGCGTCGGCCGCTCGCTTGTCTATCGCCCGGATGAAGGCGCGCTCGGCCAGGCATGGTCGACCGCCGAGGTGGTTGTGTTCAACACCGGGGACACACATGCGGGCGCACCGCATGCGCGTATCTCGCTCGCTCGGGAAGCCGGGCTGGCTTTCGGCGTCGTCGTGCCCATGTCGACCGGCGAGCAGGCGAGCGCGCTCGAATTATTTCGCAATGCCGAGCGGCCGATCGATGCCGACACGCTCGAATCGCTGCGCGCCATTGCAATGCAGATCGGCCAGTACGCGCAACGCAAGCAGGCCGAGCGGGCGCTGAGGCACATCGCGATGCACGATGGCCTTACCGGACTTTCCAACCGGCAGTCGCTTCAGCAGCGATTGGGCTCGGCACTCAGGCGCACCCATAAGGACCGCAAGCGCCTCGCTGTAATGTTCCTCGACCTGGACAACTTCAAGCGCATCAACGACACCCTGGGCCACGGTGCCGGCGACGAGCTGATCCAGGCCTGCGCCGGACGCATCTCGGCCGTGCTTCGCGAGGGCGACACCGTGGCGCGCTTTGGTGGTGACGAGTTCGTTCTGCTGCTGGAGGATTTGAACGATGCGGCCGACGCTGCGGTGGTGGCGGACAAGGTGATGGCCTGCTGCGCCGGCCCCTTCTTCATCGAGGGTCAGGATCTGCATGTGACGGCGAGCATCGGCGTCAGCATTTATCCCGAGGACGGCACCGATGCCGAGTCGCTGCTGAAGAACGCCGACACCGCGATGTACCGCGCCAAGGAGAAAGGCGGCGGCAATTACCAGTTTTACGCAGCGCAGATGAACGCGCA
>DASTGE010000512.1:0-7295 GCA_035719405.1 Burkholderiaceae bacterium | reverse complement strand
TCCTCGGCCAGACCGACGTCGCGCACGATGCGGGCCACATGCGCGATGACCTTGGCCGATTCGATGCGCCAGACGGCTTCGATGGCCCTGTGGGTTGCAACAGAGGATCCGGTCATTCCTCAGGTTCGATTCGACCGCAATGAGTCCCGTCCCAACGCATGACCGCGACGCACGGCCCCCGACCTCACTGAGCGGAACCGGGATCCATCCAGAACACCTCCCAGATGTGCCCGTCGAGATCCTCGAACGCATGCTCGTACATGAAGCCATGGTCCTTCGCCTCGCGGGCCGGCCTGCCGCCGGCCTGCACTGCCTTGGCCACCATGTCCTCGACCTCGGCCCGGCTGTCGCAATTGAGCGCGATGAGTACCTCGGTGGTCTGGGTCGCATCCGCGATCCGCTTGCTGATGAAGGTCTGGAAGAACGGTTCGCTCAGCAGCATCGCGTGGATGTTCTCGCCGATGATCATGCACGCTGCCTTCTCATCGGTGAACTTCGGGTTGAAGCTGTAGCCGAGAGCCGAGAAAAAGGCTTTGCTGCGCTCGAGGTTCTTTACGGGAAGATTGACGAAGATCTGTCTGGGCATGTCATTGACTCCCTTTGGTCGAATTCCAGTTCACCCGCGACGCGCTTCCAGATGCCGGAAGCGATCCATCGACTCGGTGTCGATATCGTCAAAGTCATCGAGCTCGTACAGTTCACGCACCTCGATCTCAGCCTCCTCGAACTCGCCCATGGGCGCCGGGAACCGCCTCGTCCATTCGAGTGCCTCCTCGCGCGACTTCACCTGGATCAGCGTATAGCCCGCCATCAGTTCCTTCGTTTCCGTGAACGGACCGTCGATCACGCGGCGCTGCCCGTCCTTGTAGTGGATGCGCCAGCCCTTGGCGCTGGGCTTCAGCCCCGAGGCGTCGAGCAGGACTCCCGCCTTGGCCAGTTCCTCGTGGTATTGGGCCATTGCCGCGAACACCTTGTCCTTGTCTTCGGGAAACTCACCGGCCTCCGTCGTGGCGGTGGCGCGAACGATGATCATGTAGCGCATGCTGCAAACTCCTGTACTCCTCGCGGGTTGGGATCCGGATTTCCGGGCTCTCATCCATGACGACGATCCGGCCGGCCGGAAATCGACACTTCCTCGCGCCAAAGAAAACCCTTGACAACGTCCAACCGCCGCTACTCGTAGCAAGGCGCCAGAGCCCTGACTTCCACCGTGCACCACTGTGCTGCCGGACATTCGCAGGCGATGGCCACAGCCTCCTCCCTGGTCTGGCAGTCCACCAGAAAGAAGCCTCCCACCATCTCCTTCGCCTCAGAGAAGGGACCATCGACGATGCTCGCCGAGCCGTTGCGCCTTTGCACGCGCGTCGCGTCCGACTGCGACTTCAGGGACTCGGTTGCCAGCAGCACGCCGCGCTGCTTCAGATCCCCGGCAAACTGCACCATCCGGTCGTATAGTGCGCGCCCTTCTTCCGCCGACCGGGTGGCGCGCTGGCCGCTGGGTTCGATGATGAGCAGCATGTAGGGCATCGAGTGTCTCCGCAATGGGCATGGGGCCGGGATGTTAAGGCGATACCCGATGAGTCCTGGAGGGCCGCAGGTCTAAAGCCGACCCAGCAATTCCGCCTTCTTGCTCGCGAATTCCTCTTCGGTCAGCACGCCTTTGGCTCGCAGATCAGCAAGTTTCTCGATCATCGTCAATACATCGGTGCCGGTGCCTTGATCGGCTCGCTGCGAAGCTGGAACCGGCCGGGCCTCCTTTCTGGCAGGGGCCGCTGACGTTGATGACGGCAGCGGCGCGGCTGAGGCCGTGACAGTGCCACTTGACACGACCGGCAGGTTCGCGACGTCGATCAAGCCATACTGGCTCGTGAAGCTCAAGGATGAGCCAAAGGATTGCTGCTGCGAGAAGCCGCCGATCTGATGATCGAGCGTGTCGTACACCGTCACCCGCCCGTTCACCTCGATCGCCAGCCGCCTCGGCTGCGCGAAGTAGGCGTAGCGAATGCCGTTCTGCGCGCCGGTGCTGTTCGGCCAGCCGAGATCACCCGGCCACCACTGACCATGTCCACCGGGTGGCGGCACGAAAAGGCCCACGGGCCCGCCCGGACCGGACCCGCTCTGCTGCTGCGACCCATGACGATCGATGCCTTGCATCTGCCCCTGTCGGCCCTGACTCTGCGACTGAAAGCTTCCGCTGCTGACAAGCGCCGGCTGGCTCGCCACGAGTGCCGACAAGTCGTTGCAAAGACCATCCACGCGCGCCTTGAGGCTGTTGTTGAACATGTCGGACACCATGACCATGCCGCCACGCAGCCACTGGCCCTGGCCCGAGAACTCCGGGTGAGAGAACTGGGCCATGTTGCCGTTGCCCTCGATCACCGAATCGAGCATGCTCAAGACCGCATCGACGCTGAACCCGTGGCGCTGCCCGATGTCGGCAATGGCCTGTCGTCCGGCCTGGGAGAGCTGTCGCATCACTTACCTCCGGCTTGAGGAACGCCCGGATCTCTCGTGGGCGGGAGCGATAGGTTGCCAGCAAACGGGGGCCGGCTCAACGCCAGGCTGAAAGATACCCGCAGGCACATCGATGCGACAGGTGGCCGCAAACAGGCGCCGAGCGCACTCGGCGCCTGCTGCGTCATCGGCTTACTTGATCGGCTGCGGGGCCGTCCCGGTCGTGCTGTCCTCGGCGTGCACGCCCTTGTCGGACTTCTTTGTCCCAGTCTTCTTCTTCGACTTCCCATGGGTGGTTGTCGTGTCGTCGCCCGAGGATGACGTCGACGATTGCGGCGTGCCATGCATGCTGCCCGGCGCCTGGTCTCGCGCATTGATGTCCTGCTCGCCCGCGTCGCGTGCCGTCGTTCCCGTGGCTGAAGGGAGTGTGCCGCGGTCCGGCGTGGCGGTCTGGGCCTGGGCGGTACCCAGGGTGAAGCACGCGGCGGCAGCCAGCAGGGACAGGCGGATCGACGTTCTGATCATGAAATCTCCTTTTGAGGTCAACGCCACCGAAGGATTTCGACGACGCTCGCGCATGCTAGGCAGTGATCCGCGTAACCGATACCCATCACGGGCGTAAGCTTTGCAAGCATCCCGTTGTGTCGGTCGTAAGAAGACTCACCCTCAAAGGAGGCGCTGAACAATTCCCCGCGAGGGCGCGCGCCTCGATTTGGGATGGGATGCAAGGCGCAAAGCACAGCCATAGCCAGCCATAGCCCAAGCTATGGCGCGCATTTGCAACGCTGCAGACCGCCCAAAGCGAGGATGCGCGACCCGCGAGGGAATTGTTCGGCACCTCTTCTAACTGATAACTGGCCTCGTGGAGACTTCCCCTCACCGCTGTCCCGCCGCCTGCCTCACCCGATACTCCCCCGGCTGCACCGCCGTCCACTTCTTGAAGGCACGGTAGAACGCGCTCGGCTCCTGAAAGCCCAACCGATAGCCAACCTCCGCCACGCTCAGCCCGCTGTGGCACAGATAGTGGATGGCCGCATCGCGCCGCAATTCGTCCTTGATGTCCTGATAGCTCGTGCCTTCGGCAAGCAGCCGACGGCGCAGCGTGGACGGCGTCAACTCCAACTCCTCGGCCAGTTGCTCCAGCAAAGGCCAGTCCGGTTCGCCGATGCTGTCTTTCAAACGGCGACGCAGCCGCGCGGTCCAGCTGTCCTCGTTCTTGTATTTCAAGAACACCGATTGCGGTGCTGTGCGGAGGAACTCCTTCAGCGCCTCGGCGTCCTGCACGACCAGTGCCGACAACCAGCGGGCCTCGAATCGCACCTCGGTGGCCTGCGCGTCGAAGCGCAGTGTCCGCGAGAACATCACGGTGTACTCGTGCACGTAGGCCGGCTGCGGATACGCGAACGAAGCCAGTAGCAGAGGGATGCGCCTGCCGGCCAGCCAGCACATCAGGCCGTGCACCATCACCAGAAAGGTCTCGTCCGCGAAGCGGCGTGCCGCAGGTTCAGCGATGCGATTGGCGAGCCGGATTGCAGCCTCCTCGCCCTCGACGTGCAGTTCCCCCCGGATGTCATCGAGAAAGACCGCCATGCCCCTGAGCATCAGCTTCAAAGCGCGTTCAACGGTTTGCTGCCCGATCACCGCGTGGCACAGCAACGCAAAGCTGCCAACCTTCATGCGACGGCTGTCCAGACCGAAGAACTCGTCATCAACCTCGTCGGCCACAGCCAGCCAGAGTGCCGCGAAGGACTCGGCGGGAACGCGCGCCTGCGCGACGGCCAGCAGGTCGGGCTGAATGCCCGCCGCATCGAGCACGCGCCGGCGCGCGGGTTCGTCGAGCCGGGCGACAGCCGCACCGACGAAGTCCATCGAGACGGTGTCCTTCTCCATCGTCAATGCAGTCTATGCCCGTGGCCTCGGCAGATTGCCGCCGCGACTGGCAAAAACGGACACCCCCAGTGAGAACTTTCGCTATCGCCTCCTGCCTTGAGTCGTCCTAAATTCCGTGGAGGAGGCGCTTGCCATGACCGACCTTTCCGCCGAATTCAAGGCGCTTGCGGAATACCGCCCGACCCAGAAAGTGCGCTTCGTCACCGCCGCCTCGCTGTTCGACGGCCACGACGCGGCGATCAACATCATGCGCCGCATCCTGCAGGGCATGGGTGCGGAGGTGGTGCACCTGGGACACAACCGCTCGGTCGACGAGGTCGTGACTGCGGCATTGCAGGAAGACGCGCACGGCATCGCGATCAGCTCGTACCAGGGCGGGCATGTCGAATATTTCAAGTACATGGTCGACCTGCTGAAATCACGCGGCGGCGAGCACATCCAGGTGTTCGGCGGCGGCGGTGGCGTGATCGTGCCGGACGAGATCCGCGAGCTTCAGGGCTATGGGGTGGCGCGCATCTACAGCCCGGAGGACGGCCAGCGCATGGGCCTGCAGGGGATGATCGGCGAGATGCTGATGCGCTGCGATGTCGACCTTTCGCGCTACGCGCCCTCGTCGATTGAAGCGATCCGCGGAGGGACGGACGCGGCATGGCGGTCCCTGGCTCAGCTCATCACGACGCTGGAGAACGGCAGGGCCGAGCCTTCACTCGTGAAGGCCGTGCGCGAAGCGGCGGAAGAATCGCATGCGCCTGTCATCGGCATCACCGGCACGGGCGGCGCCGGAAAAAGCTCCCTCACCGATGAGCTGATCCGGCGTCTGCGGCTCGACCAGGACGATCGCCTCGCGATCGCCATGGTGTCGATCGACCCTTCGCGACGCAAGAGCGGCGGCGCGCTGTTGGGCGACCGGATCCGCATGAACGCGATCGGGCCGTGGCAGCAAGGGGCGCGCGTGTACATGCGATCCCTTGCGACGCGCGACACCGGCAGCGAGATCAGCGCGGCGTTGCCTGACGTACTCGCCGCCTGCAAGGTGTCCGGCTTCGACCTCATCATCGTCGAGACCTCCGGCATCGGCCAGGGCGATGCGGCCATCGTGCCTCTGGTCGACATCCCGGTGTACGTGATGACGCCCGAGTTCGGCGCGCCGAGCCAGCTCGAGAAGATCGACATGCTGGACTTCGCCGAGTTCGTGGCGATCAACAAGTTCGACCGCAAGGGCGCGCTCGACGCGCTGCGCGACGTGGCCAAGCAGGTGCAGCGCAACCGCAATGCCTTCGGCCAGCGTCCGCAGGAAATGCCGGTGTTCGGCACGATCGCAAGCCGCTTCAATGACGACGGCGTGACCGCGCTGTACCAGGCGCTCAAATCGCGACTGATCGAACGTGGGCTGCCGCTTGCCGACGGCCGCCTGCCGCTGGCCAACACGCGCCACAGCACTCACGAGAGTCCCATCGTGCCGCCTGCGCGCACGCGCTATCTCGCTGAAATCGGCGAGACCGTGCGCGCCTACAAGCGCCGTGCGCGCGCGCAAGCCCGACTCGCGCGCGAGGTGCAGCAGTTGCGCGAGTCGGTGCGCATGCTGCAGGCCGACGACGCCGAGAAATGCAACGCAGTGAACGCACTCACCGATCTCGCAAGCCAGCGTGAAACACAGCTCGAACCGCAAGTGCGCAAGCTGCTCGCCCAATGGCCGGACATGCAGAAGGCCTACGCGGGCGACGAGTACGTGGTGAAGATCCGCGACAAGGAGATTCGCACTGCACTGACGCACACGACACTGTCGGGCAGCAAGATCCGAAAGGTCGCGCTGCCCGCATACGAGGACCACGGCGAGATCCTCAAATGGCTGATGCTCGACAACGTCCCGGGCAGCTTCCCCTTCACCGCCGGCACCTTTGCCTTCAAGCGTGAAGGCGAGGATCCGACCCGCATGTTCGCGGGCGAAGGCGACGCCTTCCGCACCAACAAGCGCTTCAAACTGTTGAGCGAAGGCATGCCCGCCAAGCGGCTCTCGACCGCCTTCGACTCCGTGACACTCTATGGCAGCAACCCCGATCCGCGACCCGACATTTACGGCAAGGTGGGCAACTCCGGGGTGAGCATCGCCACACTGGATGACATGAAGGTGCTGTATTCGGGCTTCGACCTGTGCTCGCCGCAGACCAGCGTGAGCATGACGATCAATGGCCCGGCGCCCACCACCCTCGCGATGTTCATGAACACCGCGATCGACCAGCAGACCGAGAAATTCGGGCACGACAATGGCCGTGAACCCACCAACGACGAAGCGCAGAAGATCAGGGCGTGGGTCTTGCAGAACGTGCGCGGAACGGTGCAGGCCGACATCCTCAAGGAAGACCAGGGTCAGAACACCTGCATCTTCTCCACCGAGTTCTCCCTCAAAGTGATGGGCGACATCCAGGAGTATTTCGTGCACCACCAGGTGCGCAACTTCTATTCGGTGTCAATCAGCGGCTACCACATTGCCGAAGCTGGCGCGAATCCGATCTCGCAGCTTGCGTTCACGCTCTCCAACGGATTCACCTTCGTCGAGGCCTATCTGGCGCGGGGCATGCACGTCGATGACTTCGCGCCGAACCTTTCGTTCTTCTTCAGCAATGGCATGGATCCGGAATACACGGTGCTCGGGCGTGTCGCCCGACGCATCTGGGCCGTGGCAATGAAGGAGCGCTACCGGGCCAACGAACGATCGCAGAAGCTCAAATACCACGTGCAGACCAGCGGCCGAAGCCTGCACGCTCAGGAGATCGCCTTCAACGACATCCGCACCACCCTGCAGGCATTGATTGCGATTTATGACAATTGCAATTCGCTGCACACCAACGCATACGACGAGGCCATTACCACCCCCACTGAAGAAAGCGTGCGGCGCGCCATGGCGATCCAGCTCATCATCAACCGCGAATGGGGTCTCGCCAAGAACGAGA
>DASTGE010000511.1:0-6433 GCA_035719405.1 Burkholderiaceae bacterium | reverse complement strand
CGTTCAGGCGCTTATCTGCTGTTCGTGTTCCTCGGGGGCGCGACCTTCTTCTTCGGCCCGATCATCGGCGCGGTGCTCATGGTGGTGGCGCTGGTGCTGCTGTCGGAGCTGACGAAGGCGTGGCTGCTCTATCTCGGGCTGATCTTTCTTTTCATGGTGATGTATGCGCCCGGAGGCATCGCGAGCCTGATCATGATGAACCTTCGCGTGGCGCGCTTCGGCAAGCTGGGGCGGCTGGTGACTTCCTACGTGGCGCTTGCCGGCACGGCGCTCGTCATCCTCACCGGCGCGGCCGCGATGATCGAGATGGTTTACCACTTGCAACTCAACGCCGCGCTGGGGCCGGAGCTGACGTTCCTCGGCGTCATGCTGAACTCGAAGGCGATGGACACATGGTTCGGCGCGGGCTTCCTGCTGGTGACCGGCTTCGGTCTGTTCGAGCTGACGCGGCGCAGTTTCAAGCGCGAGTGGGACGAGATCCAGGCCGAGATCGCGCATGCAATTCGGCTCAAGGAGGAGGCGTGAGGCGGGGATGACGTTTGCGATCGAAATGCGCAATCTGCGCAAGAGCTTCGGCAAGACCGAAATCATCCGCGGCGCCAATCTTCAAGTGCGTCCGGGCGAGCGGGTCGCGATCATCGGGCCGAACGGCGCAGGCAAATCCACGCTGTTCAACCTGATCAGCGGACGCTTTTCGCCCAGCGGGGGAGAAGTTCGGCTCCACGGTGAGCGCATCGACGGCATGACGCCCTGTGAGATCAACCGGCGCGGTCTGAGCCGCAGCTTTCAGGTGAGCAATCTCTTCGTGCGCTTGTCCGTGTTTGAGAACATCCGCTGTGCGGTGCTGTGGAGCATGGGTCATCGCTACGCGTTCTGGCGTTTCGTGTCGAACTTGCGCGACGCCAACGAACGCGCGGAGCAGGTGCTGCAGATGGTCAAGCTCGAACGCAAACGCGACCATCTTGCGATGAACCTTACCTACGCGGAGCAGCGCGCGCTGGAAATCGCCATCACGATCGCCGGGGGTTCCAACGTCATCCTGCTCGACGAGCCCACTGCGGGCATGAGCCGGAGCGAGACCAGACGCTTCGTTCAGTTGATCCGCGAAATCACCGAAGGCAAGACGCTGCTGACGGTGGAGCACGACATGGGCGTGGTGTTCGGGCTTGCCGACAAGATCGCGGTGCTGGTGTATGGCGAGGTGATCGCGTTCGACACGCCGGCGAACGTGCGCGCCAATACGCGCGTGCAGGAGGCCTATCTCGGGTCGGCACTGGCGGACGCCCAGGCCGCGGAAGCGGGAGCTTGACGGGCGATGCTGACAGTCGGAGACCTTCACGCCTTCTATGGCAGGAGCCATGTGCTGCATGGCGTGACTTTCGATGTGAAGCCGGGAGAGATCGTCGCGCTGCTCGGTCGCAACGGCTCGGGGCGATCGACGACGGTGAAGACCATCATGGGACTGGTCGAGGGCAGGGGCGAGGTGCGGTGGCGCGATCAGGCCATCCTCGGCCGCAAGGCTTTCGAGATCGCGCACCTGGGCATCGGCTATGTGCCGGAGAACCGGGACATCTTTCCCAAGCTCACGGTGCATCAGAACCTGCTGCTTGGCGAGAAGCGCGGTCGCGGCAAGCCGCGCTGGACCTTGGACGACATGTACGGCATGTTCCCGCGGCTCAAGGAACGCCAGTACACCGAGGCGGGCGTGCTCTCAGGCGGCGAGCAGCAGATGCTGACGCTTTGCCGAACGCTGATGGGTGATCCGGATCTGATCATGATCGACGAGCCGACGGAAGGCTTGGCGCCGAAGCTCGTCGAGCTGGTTGGCGAGTATTTGCGCGAGCTGGAGCGGCGCGGCATCTCGGTGTTGTTGGTGGAGCAGAAGCTGACAATTGCGCTCGAAGTCTCGCAGCGTTGCCTGGTGATGGGGCACGGGCAGATCGTCTTCGAGGGCACGCCTGCGCAGCTGCGGTCGGATGCGCATGTGCGCAAGGAGTGGCTGGAGGTCTGAGGGCGGCGCCGTCGAGGGCTAGGATTGAGGTTTTCCTCCTTCCTCGACATCGCCGCGTGCTCACCAAGACCCACCTTCCCGCTGACCTCCACTTCGCGAGCGCGGACCACCTGACCGTGATGATCGCCTTCGCGCTCGCAGCCGGCGTCCGGCCGCGAAGCTGGGTCCACGACCTCCTTCGTGAGGCGAATCTCGCTGGGGGCAGTGTCCCCCGGTTGGGTCAAGAGCGCCTGCGCGTGCTGATCCGTGAGTTGGAAGGCGAGGGTGCTCTCGAGTTGCACGAGTATCGTGCGGGCTACTGGCGCCTTGCGCCAAAGCTCGACGGCGCGGTGCTGAACGTGCTGCTCGATCGCCCTGACCGCGACAAGCTCGCCGCGGCGCTGAGGCGCGCCGACTGCGTCGAAGATCTTCATCGCAAGCCAACCTTCAAAACACAAGAGGCTGGTGTCGCCACGCTGCGACTGGAGATGCTCCTCGGCAAGCCTGAAGAGGAATTGGCCAAGTGGAAGGCGGCCTGCAACTGGGTCGTCGATTGGGAAAGCGTGGTGCATGGAGCACTGGCGGGGGTGTCGCATCCCGGCCTGATGCCACGGCTCGATCCTTCGCTGCAATCCCGGTTGGTGACAGAGCGTCTCGTCGAGCTGCTGTCATCCTGGAATTCCGATCCGCTGCCGCTTGCGGATCTGGCGCTGAAAATGATCCCGGCTCTTTCCGCCAAGGGCCGCGACATCCGCCTTCGCATGGTGCTCGCCGAGTACCTGCTTTGCGCCGACCGTCTCGATGAAATCGAGGATATCGTCCGGCCGCTGCGCGAGGCGGCCAAGGGCGAGGACATGATCTATCGCAACGCCCTGGCACGGACCGTGGACGCGGCGCTGCATGCTGCACATGGCCGATGGCAGGAGGCCGAAGCGGGTTACGACTTGGCGCTGCCTGTGCTGAAGAAGGAGACTGGGGTGCGCAAGGGCTTCCTGCCGCGCCTGATGCTGCTGCCGTACGTGCAGAGCCTGCTCGCGCAGCAGTCGCCCGAGAAGCTGGACAAGGCATTGAAGCTGTGCCTGGCTGAAGCGGGTCAACGCAATCCCACGCCGGACTCGTGCTGGGGTCTCATGGCGCTTGCGATGCAGATGCGCAAGGGAGATGCGGCGCGCGATGACCGCGTTTTCGCCGGGAACCTTTTCTCGGCGGCGATCTGCGACTTCTGGAAATGGCTGATGCGCGCCTGGCTCAAGGCCGACGCGACACCCGAAATTCTGAGCGAGGGCGACAGGAAGGACGCGGATGTGCTTCTTGAGCGGTTGCAGGCCGCGGGTCTGGATGGCTTGCATGCTCAGTTGCAGGATGCCCTGAACGTTCTTTCCGGTGGCAGTGTCCGTCCCACCTTCTTCGTGCCTCCGCCACAGGAAAGCTGGCGTGTCGCGCTTGTGGCGCTTGCTGCAATCGCCGGGCCGCCGGCTGCTGCCACCGAGGAGGGCAAGGCCAACGCGAGCCGGCTTGTCTGGGTGCTGTCGCTGACGCCCGAGGGCGAGGTGAAGGCAGTCGTGCCTCACGAGCAGAAGCGCGGAGTTCGTGGATGGAACCGCCCTGCGCTGGTCTCGCTTGCGAAGGTCGCCCGCATGGCCTCGCTTCCGCCTCACGACGCGCAGGTCGCGCGCTGCATCCGGCAGTCGCGGTACGGGGGGGCGCGTGATTTCTTTGTGGATGGACCGGCTGCAGTGGTGGCGCTGATCGGCCATCCCGCCGTGGAGTTCGCCGACAACCCGGGCGTGACGGTGACGCTGGTCGAAGGACCGCCGCAGATCGAGGTGGTGGACGAGGGCTCCTTGCTGCGGCTCACTGTCAATCCGCCCCTCAGGCCCGTGCCGGCGTACGTACATGAAAACGATTGGAAAGCCGTTGAGGCCTTGGCGTCGATCACGGTGTTGAGAGACGGTCCACAGCGCGCCCGCATCATTTGCTTCTCGCCAGCGCAGCGGCGGGCGGCGCTGCTGCTCAACAACGGATTGGCGGTCCCCCGTCAGGCTGCCTCGCAACTGCAGCCGGTTCTCGAATCGCTCGGTGCGCATTTCCAGGTGCATGCCGATACGCTGGCCAGTGCGCGCGACATCGCGGCCGAGAGCCGGCTGCGCGCGGAGCTTACGCCGCAAGGTGATGGCCTGCGCCTGCGTCTGGTGGTTGCACCCTTCGGTGTCGACGGTCCGCGTGTCCTCCCCGGGCACGGGCGGGCACGCATGATCGCCAGCGTCAAGGGTGAGACGCTGGGCGTGCAGCGCGATCTTGACGCCGAGCGCGCTCATTTCGCGGCCGTGCTCGACGCCTTGCCTCCGCTGGACGCGCCCATCGACGGCGTGAGCGAGTTCGATGTACCCCAGGCGGAGGATGCGCTCCTGATCGTCGAGGCCTTGCCAAAGCTGGACGCGGTTCAGGCATTGGACTGGCCCGCTGGCCGTGCGGTGAACGTCATGTCCGTTGGCCTGGGGCAGCTTCGTGTGCAGGTTCGCAGTCATCGTGACTGGCTCAAGCTGGCTGGCGGAGTGCATGTGGACGAATCCATCGTCTTCGGCTTGCAGCAGCTCCTGCAGTGGAGCAGGGATGGCGGTCGCTTCGTGGCGATGGGCGAGGGGCGGTACCTGGCGTTGACGCATGAGCTGCGCTCGCGTGTGGCCGAACTGGCAGCGGTGGCGGAATTGCAAGGCGACGAGGCGAAGGTCGCGCCATTGGCCGCGGGCTGGCTCGATGCCACGCTCGATGGCTGCGACTGGCAGGCCGACGCACCGCTTCGTGAGCGCATCGAGCGGCTTGTGCGCTCGAGGCAGTCGGAGCCGGCGTTTCCAGCCGCCATGCAGGCCGAGTTGCGCCCCTATCAGCTTGACGGCTATCGATGGGCGATGCGGCTGGCCGAGGCGGCGTGCGGGGCTTGTCTTGCCGACGACATGGGGCTTGGAAAGACGCTGCAGGCGCTGGCCGTGCTGGTAGCTCGCTCGGCAGGAGGCCCGGCCCTGGTGGTCGCGCCCACCTCGCTGCTCGGCAACTGGCAGGCGGAAGCGCGCCGCTTTGCACCCGGCCTCGTCGTGCGCGTGTACGGCGAAGGCGACCGGGAAGCCTTGCTTGCCAGCGCAGGCGCGCAGGAAATCGTGCTCGTGTCTTACCCGTTGCTGCAGCTGAACGCTCAGGCGTTTGCGGCTCGGGAGTGGAATACCCTGGTGCTCGACGAGGCGCAGGCTCTGAAGAATGCGGCGGCCAAGCGCACGCTTGCTGCGCAGGCCTTGCGGGCCGACTTCCGCCTTGCGCTTTCAGGCACGCCGATCGAGAACCGGCTTGCCGAGTTGTGGTCGATCATGCGCATCTGCAACCCCGGCCTGCTTGGCACGCTGTCCCGCTTCAACGAGCGCTTCGCGCTGCCAATCGAGCGCGATCGCGACCGTGAGGCTCAGCGCACGCTGAGGCGGTTGATCTCGCCGTTCGTGCTGCGGCGGACCAAGGCCGAGGTGCTCGACGATCTGCCTCCCCGTACCGAACAGACGCTCGTCGTGCAGGCCGAAGACGCCGAGCGTGCCCACTACGAGGCGTTGCGGCGGCAGGCGTTGGAGGCGGCCGAACGCAGCCTGTCGGAAAGCGGCGGGCAGGCGCAGATCAACATCCTTGCGCAGCTCACGCGGCTGCGGCGCGCTGCGTGCGACCCGAGGCTGGTCAACCCGCAGTTGGGCATCAGCGGCGCCAAGGTGCAGGCCTTTGCAGAACTCGCCGAGGAGCTGGTTGCCAATGGCCACAAGGCGTTGGTGTTCAGCCAGTTCGTCGACTTCCTCGCGCTGCTTCGCGAGCCGCTGGATACTGCCGGCATCCGCTACCAGTACCTGGACGGCAGCACGCCCTCGGCCGAACGCACGCGTCGCGTGGCGGCCTTCCAGGGCGGGGAGGGCACCCTCTTTCTCATCAGCCTCAAGGCCGGTGGGTTTGGCCTGAACCTGACGGTTGCCGACTACGTGGTGATCGCCGATCCGTGGTGGAACCCGGCGGCCGAAGACCAGGCGAGCGGGCGTGCGCATCGCATCGGGCAGCAGCGGCCAGTGACCGTGTACCGGCTGGTCAATTCGGGGACCATCGAGGAACAGATCGTCGAGCTTCACCACCGCAAGCGTGAGCTGCTGGATGGCGTGCTCGAAGGCGGGGACATGAGCGGGGTGCTGGACGCGCAGGCCTTGGTCGGGCTGATTCGGGGGTGAAGGGCTCACTCCCTTGGCTGACTGCGTGGGGTCAGTCCTGCATGGGAAGAGTGCCTTCTGTGAGCGGCGACTCGAATCTGCTTCTTTTTGGTCGGTTTGAACGTGCGTTTTCTTCGCCTCCGTGTTCTTCCGATCATCCTCTCTGAGGCGTCTTCTTCGGGGTTGATGTCCGTCTTCTTCAGACTGCGCGGCAGGGTGC
>DASTGE010000510.1:0-13950 GCA_035719405.1 Burkholderiaceae bacterium | reverse complement strand
AACAAGGCCATGCTGGACCCGTTCTCGCCGCTCAACCCGAAGCAGGTGGCCTACGCCCAGGCGATGCTCGACCAGATCCACGGTCAGTTCATCAAGGTGGTGAAGGAAGGCCGGGGCAAGCGCCTGAAGGAAGCGCCCGATACCTTCTCCGGCTTGTTCTGGAATGGCGAGGAGGCGGTCCGGCAGGGTTTGGCGGATCACTTTGGCAACCTCGATTACGTGGCGCGTGAAGTGGTCAAGGCCGAGGAGGTCGTCGACTACACGCCGCGCGAGAACGTGGCCGAACGGCTCGCCAAACGCTTCGGGGCCTCCATCGGCGAGGGCGCGGTGCGAACGCTGCGCTCGCTCGCCCCGCTGCGCTGAGCCCAGAATCGTCCAATGTGCCTGGCGAGCGGGCATTCGGAGGATCGCCGTGAACGACGTGCACCCTGCCTATACCGCCTTGGTCGAGCTTCATGCCCGCCTGCACCGCCTGCAGCATCTGCAGTCCATCGCGTGGTGGGATCAGGCCTGCAACATGCCCCCGAAGGGCAATGAGGCCCGGGCGGCCGCCCTTGCGGAGATCGGCACTCTCATGCATCGGATGCGCACCGATCCAGCGTTGCGTGAGCAGCTGGATCGTGCGGAGCAGGAGCCACTGGATGACGATCAGCGCGCCGACCTGCGGGAGATGCGCCGGGAATGGCGGCGGGCGAATGCGCTGCCCGTGTGGATGGTGGAGGCGAAGACCATCGCCACCTCGCGCTGCGAACATGCATGGCGCAGCCAGCGACCCGCCAACGACTTGCGCGGCTTCCTCGAAAACTTTCGCCCGGTGCTCGACCTGGCGCGACAGGAGGCCGCGTGTCTCGCGGACGATAGCGGCCTTTCGCGCTACGACGCATTGCTCGACCGCTACGAACCCGGCATGACGGGCGCGACCGCCGAGCGCTTGTTCGGCGAGGTGAGGCAGTGGCTACCGCGCATGGTCGGTGAAGCTGTCGAGCTGCAGTCGCGCTGGCGCGTGATCGAGCTCGCGGGGCCGTTTCCGAAAGAGGCGCAGCGGGCGCTGAATCTCGAGGTGATGCAGCGCCTGGGCTTCGACTTCGATGCCGGCATGCTCGGTGAGAGCACCCATCCGTTCTCCGGAGGCGTGCCGGAGGATGTGCGTATGACGACACGTTATCGCGAGGACGACTTCCTGAAGAGCCTGTTGGCGACGATCCATGAAACCGGGCACGCGCGCTATGAACAGAACCTGCCACGTCCGACCCTCGGGCAACCGGTCGGCCGGGCGCGGTCGATGGGGGTGCACGAGAGCCAGAGCCTGAGCTTCGAGATGCAGCTCGCACGCTCACGGCCGTTTGCCGAACTGCTGGCGCCGATGCTGCGCAAGCATCTCGGCGACCAGCGCGCCTTCGAGCCCGACAACCTCCGGCGCCTTCTCACGCGCGTGAAGCCCGGCCTGACTCGCGTCGACGCCGACGAGCTGTGCTACCCGGCCCACGTGATCCTTCGCTTCGAGATCGAGCGAGCGTTGATTGAGGGCGAGATCGAGGCCGAGGACATCGCGCCGGTTTGGGACGAGAAGCTGAAGGCGCTGCTTGGCCTGCAGGCAGGCGACAACTTCGGCGACGGCTGTCTGCAGGACGTTCATTGGGCCGAGTCGGCCTTCGGATATTTCCCCTGCTACACACTGGGGGCGATGTATGGGGCCCAATGGTTTGCGGCGCTTCGTCGTGTCCAGACCGACCTCGACGATCGCATCGCCTCAGGAGATCTCGCGGTCGTGTTCGACTGGATGCGCGACAACATCTGGTCCCAGGGCAGCCGGTGGACAACGTCGGAACTTGCACTCCGTGCGTCAGGCGAACCGCTCGCGCCTGGCCACTACAAGGCACACCTCGAAAGGCGCTATCTCACCGACTGAGCCGCGTGCGAGGGAAGGATCTGCGCTCAGTCAGTTCGTCTTCTGAATGGTCGTGACCGTGTAGGTGCCATCAATCTTCTCGATCGCGAAGCGGACCCTGTCGCCCGCAGCGATGTGCATCAGTTGGCCTGGGTCCTTTACACGATAGGCCATGCTCATGGCGGGAATGTCCAGACCTTTGATCTCGCCATGCTTCAAGGTGACCTTCTGTTGCGCTGAATCGACCTTGCGCACCTCGCCCTCGGCGAAAGCTGCCTGGGCGACAGCGGCAACAGCGGGGCCGAGGGCAAGCAGCGTGGCCAGGGAACGCCGCAGGTACTTCAACATCATTTGGAATCAACGTGGCAACCGGAGGGCGCGACGGCGACAAATGTCTGCCCATCATGACGCAAGTCATTGGCGTTTCAAGCACTCCGGCGAGTCCGCTTCCCTACAATCGTCGCGATTTCCACTTCGCCTCTTTTTCTCGACCCGGCCGCCATGACCACACTGCCCGTCCCAGACCACAACCTGTCTCACATCAAGCCACGCGAGAAGGCGGAGATCCTGGCGCAGGCGCTGCCCTACATCCGCCGCTTCCATGGCAAGACGTTGGTCATCAAGTATGGCGGCAACGCGATGACGGACCCCGAGCTGCAGCAGGATTTCGCGGAGGACGTGGTGTTGCTCAAGCTGGTCGGGATGAACCCTGTCGTGGTGCACGGTGGGGGTCCGCAGATCGACGAGGCGCTGGCCAAGATCGGGAAGAAGGGCACGTTCATCCAGGGCATGCGCGTGACCGATGAGGAGACGATGGAAGTTGTCGAGTGGGTGCTCGGCGGCGAGGTCCAGCAGGACATCGTGGGAATGATCAACCATGCGGGCGGCAAGGCGGTCGGCCTGACCGGACGCGACGGCGGCCTGATCCGTGCGCGCAAGTTGCGGATGGTCGACAAGGACGACCCCACCAAGACGCACGACGTCGGGCAGGTCGGCGAGATCGTCGCGATCGACCCCGGGGTCGTGAAGGCACTGCAGGACGATCAGTTCATCCCCGTCATCAGCCCCATTGGCTTCGGTGAGCAGAACGAAAGCTACAACATCAACGCCGATGTCGTTGCCGGAAAGCTCGCCGAGGTACTGAAAGCCGAGAAGCTGCTGCTGCTGACCAACACGCCAGGCGTGCTCGACAAATCCGGCAATCTGCTGACGGACCTCACCGCCCGCGAGATCGACGGGCTGTTTGCCGATGGCACCATCTCCGGGGGCATGCTGCCGAAGATTGCCTCGGCGCTGGATGCGGCCAAGAGCGCGGTCAATGCGGTTCACATCATCGACGGCCGGGTGCCGCACGCGATGCTCCTCGAAGTGCTGACCGACCAGGCCTACGGCACGATGATCCGCTCCCATTAAAAGGTTGAAAAAGCGCCCCGGCATGCGGCCGGTCTGGCTCTTCGACCTCGACAATACCCTGCACGATGCGGGCGCGTCCGCGTTTCGCCTGCTGGACCGCGCGATGAACGAGTACATCGCGCGTGAACTGGGCGTCGATGTCGACGAGGCAGACCAATTGCGCCGGCACTACTGGCAGCGTTACGGCGCGACGCTGCTCGGGTTGATCCGCCATCACGGCGTGCAGCCACCCCATTTCCTGGATGAGACGCACCGCCTTCCGGGCTTGGAGGAGCGGGTGCGCAGCCATCGCCACGACATCGCGGCGGTCAAGCGCTTGCCTGGGCGAAAGTACATTTTGACCAACGGGCCGCGGGCCTACACAGAGCGTGTCTTGCGTGTGCTCGGCATCGCACGCTGCTTCGACGGCGTCATCGCGATCGAGCAGATGCGCATGTTCGGTCAGTGGCGTCCCAAGCCTGACACGCGGATGCTGCGCAAAGTGGCTGCCCATCTGCGGGTGTCGCCCTCGCATTGCGTGCTCGTGGAAGACACGCTCGACCACCAGAAGGCTGCGCGCAGCGTCGGCTTTCGGACCGTGTGGATGCAGCGCTGGCTCAAGCACAACGGGGTACGGGGGGAAGTTGGTGTTTACCTGCTCCGCAGGCCGATGTATGTCTGTGCAAGAATCCGTTCGCTACAACAATTGCATAAGTCAGCGCGGTGACTCCCGATCCTCTTCCACATGACGCGCCCGACAACGAGGTCCCGCGGCCGGGAAGTGTGCCGGGCGCGGGCGTTCCGGAAACTGACGAAACCGTCGCGACGCCTGCAGTGCGAAAGCGGCCGAAGCCCGGCGAGCGACGCGTGCAGATCCTGCAGACGCTCGCATCCATGCTCGAGCAGCCCGGGTCCGAGCGCGTCACGACGGCCTCACTCGCTGCCAAACTGCAGGTGTCGGAAGCCGCCTTGTACCGGCATTTCGCGAGCAAGGCGCAGATGTTCGAGGGCTTGATCGAGTTCATCGAGTCGAGCCTGTTTACCCTCATCGACCAGATCGCCGGGGAGGCCGACGACGGAGGGGACCAGGCACGCCGCATCGTCACGGTGCTCCTGCAGTTCGCGGAAAAGAATCCGGGCATGACGAGGGTCATGGTTGGCGACGCGCTCGTCTTCGAACACGAGCGCTTGCTGGTGCGCATGAACCAGTTCTTCGACCGCATCGAGGCCGCGTTGAGACAGGCGCTGAAGCCGCGTGCCGAGGCGGACGGTTCAGCCACGCAGGTCGTGGACTCAAACGCCCGTGCGTCGGTCATCATCGCGTTCGCCGTGGGCCGACTGCAGCGCTACGCGCGGTCGGGCTTCAAGCGCAGCCCGGTCGAGCATTTGGACGCCGCCCTCCAACTGCTGACGGCCTGAAGGAGCGCCGGTGCGGGCAATGGAGGCAGGCGGCAAGATGCTGCTCGTGCAGGAGCGCGCTTCGGAGCCTGGGCGGCAGAGACGGTCGGAAGCGTCCCGCTACACTGCCCGCTCACTTGCATCTTCCATGAGCCCTTCGCCACCGTCTTCGTTCGAGGCCCTCATTGCCCGCGCCGAGTCCCTGCTTGCACGCGTCGAGACCTTGCTGCCCCACGCGCCTCTGGAACCCGACTGGTCAGCCTCGATCGCCTTCCGCTACCGCAAGCGTGGCGGCGCGTCCGCAGTGCTCGAACCCGTGAAGCACATGGCCACCATCAAGCTGGACGACCTCAAGGAGATCGACGCCCAGAAGGAGCGGCTGATTCGCAACACCGCACAGTTCGTCTCGCGGCGCAGTGCCAACAACGTGTTGCTGACCGGCGCGCGCGGCACCGGCAAGAGTTCGCTCATCAAGGCGTGCCTCAACGAATTCGCCGCCGCGGGCCTGAGGCTGATCGAGGTCGACAAGGTGGACCTCGTCGACCTGCCTGACCTGGTCGACCTCGTCGCGCCGCGGCCGGAGCGCTTCGTCGTCTTCTGCGACGACCTGAGCTTCGACGAAGGCGAGCCGGGCTACAAGGCGCTGAAGTCGGTGCTCGACGGCTCGGTCGCGCAGGCCAGTGACAACGTGCTGATCTACGCGACGAGCAATCGCCGCCATCTGCTGCCCGAGTACATGAAGGAGAACCTTTCTTACACCCATACGGAAGACGGCGAAGTGCATCCGGGAGAGGTGGTGGAGGAAAAGATCTCGCTGTCCGAACGCTTCGGCATGTGGATCAGCTTCTATCCGTTCAGTCAGCCGGAGTACGTTGCCATCGTCGCTCAATGGCTGAGGCATTTCCGCGTGACGGAGGACGCGATCCCGCGAGCGCAGAGTGAGTCGCTGGTATGGGCGCTGGAGCGAGGTTCCCGATCGGGCCGCGTGGCCTACCAGTTCGCCCGGGACTTCGCAGGGCGTGGGTGTGTGACGTCCGCGCCCGCGCCCGCCGTTGTCTCCGACGAGGATCCACCGACCGGGCTGGACGATATCGATGTCTGAGCGCGCTCCGATCGACGTCGCCGTCGGCGTGCTGCTGGAGCGCGACTGCGATGGCCATGAGGGCCGCTTCCTGCTGGCCACGCGCCCGGCGGGCAAGCCATTCGCTGGCTACTGGGAATTCCCCGGTGGCAAGCTGGAGGCGGGCGAAACCGTGGAGCAGGCGCTGCGGCGCGAACTCCACGAGGAGCTTGGGATCACCATCGGGCCGGCGTACCCTTGGCACGTCGAGGTCTTCGACTATCCGCATGCACTCGTGAAGCTTCATTTCTGCAAGGTCTTCGAGTGGCAAGGTGAATTTGAAATGCGCGAAGGGCAGCGAATGGCGTGGTGCACCCTGCCGGTTGATGTTGTGCCGGTTCTGCCCGGCACGATTCCGGTGCTGGAGCGCTTCGCGGCCGAGCGCGGCTTCGGTGGCCCGACGCACGAGGCGGTGACTACACTGGCGCCATGAGCTGGCTCGACGACGTGAAGTGGGATCGCGACGGCCTGGTCCCCGTGATTGCCCAGGAGAACTCCACCGGCGACGTGCTGATGTTCGCCTGGATGAACCGCGATGCACTCGCCCGGACGGCCGAGCTGGGCCAGGCGGTGTACTGGAGCCGCTCGCGCGGGCGCTTGTGGCACAAGGGCGAGGAATCGGGGCATCTTCAGCAGGTGCACGAGATCCGGTTGGACTGCGACAACGACGTGGTGTTGCTGAAGGTGACTCAACTCGGACATGAGCCGGGCATCGCGTGTCACACCGGGCGCCATTCCTGCTTCTTCCAGAAGCTCGAGGGCGGACAATGGAAGGCCGTCGAGCCCGTGCTGAAGGACCCGGAGGCGATTTATAGATGAGCAGTGACCCTGTCCTGGCCCGGCTGGCCGCGGTGATCGAATCGCGCAAGAGCGCGGACCCTGAGTCCAGCTACGTGGCGCGCCTTTTCCACAAGGGCACCGACGCCATTCTCAAGAAGATCGGCGAGGAAGCCACCGAAACCGTCATGGCCGCCAAGGACGGTGACACGAAGAAGATCGTCTACGAGATGGCAGACCTGTGGTTCCACTCGATGATCGCTCTCTCGCATTTCGGGCTCACACCCGACGACGTGCTCCGCGAACTCGAGCGGCGCGAGGGCCTGTCGGGCCTGGAGGAGGCTGCGTTGCGAAAGGTGGCGCAGCAGGAGGCGGATCGTGGTTGACACTGACCTCGTCACGCTGAGTGAACGTGACCGTTCGCTGAAGACGATCGGGCATATCAGCTACCTGCTGCATACCATCGTTGCCGTCGGTGCGGTGCTGCCGGGTACGCAGCCCGGCATCGCGCTGCTGGTCGTCGCCTTCGTGATCGACCTGATCAAGAAGGACGATGCGGCGGGCACCTGGCAGGAATCGCACTTCCGCTGGCGCATCCACTCCGTACTGTGGGCGGGAGGCTTGTACCTCGTCACTGCGTGGCTGTGGCTGCTGTTTTTCCTGCCGGGCTGGATCGCCTGGAGTGTGATCTCGATCTGGTTTCTCTACCGCGTCCTTCGCGGCTGGATGAACCTGAAGGACAACCGACCGATGGTGACGGACTGATGAGCCATACCGATCCTGATTGCATCTTCTGCAAGATTGTCGCGGGCCAGATCCCGAGCAAGAAGGCATTCGAGAACGACGAGTTTTTCGCCTTCCACGACATCCGCCCGGCCGCACCTGTTCACCTGCTCGTGATCCCCAAGCGGCATGTGCCCTCGCTGCTGGAGGTGCAGCCCGGCGACGAGGAGATGCTCGGCCGGCTGCTCGCGCTTGTGCCGCGGCTCGCACGCGACAACGGACTGGGCAATGGCTTCAAGACGGCGATCAACACTGGCAGCGATGGCGGACAGGAGGTCTACCACCTTCACCTGCATGTGTTCGGCGGCCCGCGCCCCTGGCGAACGCCCTGACTCCGCAAAGCAGGTTCCTGAAATACCGCCTGTCGCGCGCTTCCGAACGAGCCTCAGGGATATGTCTTCGCTTTGAAGGCTGCAAACAAGGGGTAGCCTAAAATCATCCCCTGTTCCAGGAGAGACACTATGGGTTCGTTCAGCATCTGGCACTGGTTGATCGTTCTTCTGGTGGTCGTGCTGATCTTCGGCACCAAGAAGCTCAAGAACCTCGGCACCGATCTTGGCGCGGCGGTACATGGCTTCAAGGAAGGGGTCAAGGGCGGCTCGGAGGGCGGCACTGGCGACCAGCCCGTACCCCCGTCACAACAGGTGACGTCTTCGTCGAAGGCAGCCGACCCGAACACCGTGGACGTCGAAGCCAAGACGAAGTCGTGATACTCGAAGTGCTGAGGGAGCGTCCCCGCTGTGGTGGGGCGCACGCTCCATGATCGATTTCGGCTTCGACAAGATCGCGTTGATCGGTGCGGTTGCCCTCATCGTCATCGGCCCGGAGAAACTGCCGCGCGTTGCCCGGACCGTCGGCCATCTCATCGGCAAGGCGCAGCGCTACGTGGCAGAGGTCAAGGCCGAGGTCAACCGGTCGATCGAACTCGAAGAGCTGAAGAAAATGAAGACAGAGTTCGAGGAGGCTGCGCGCGACGCCGAATCGAACTTCAACCGTACGATCCACGAGACGGCGAGCGATCTGAACAAGACTTGGCAGGAGGCAACCGACTTCTCCTCGACGACCGACGCCCTTTCGACATCCGATCACCTGTCGTCGATGCCGCCACCCATTTACAAGCCGCCGAGAAAGAACTGGCGTCTGAAGCGAGGCGCAACGCCTCAGTGGTACAAGCGCGCGCAGGGGATCCGATCCCGGGCCCAGTCGGGAGCCGCGCGCGTCGCGCGCTTCCGGCCGCCGAGCCGGGGCTGAACGTCGGCGATGGTCACTCCACCTGACGCCCGCGACGAGCTCGAGGGCACCGAGCAGCCCTTCGTCGCGCACCTCATCGAGCTGCGGGACCGGCTGATCAAGGCGCTGGTTGCGGTCGGCGTCGTCTTTGGCCTGCTGTGCATCTGGCCCTCGCCGGGCGGGCTGTACGACCTGCTCGCGGCCCCCTTGATTGCGGCGCTTCCCAAGGGGGCGACGTTGATCGCCACCAACGTGATCTCGCCGTTCCTCGTGCCGTTGAAGATCACCCTGCTGGCCGCCTTTCTGCTCGCGCTGCCGGTCGTGCTCTACCAGGTGTGGGCCTTCGTTGCGCCCGGCTTGTACAGCCACGAAAAGAAGCTCGTGCTGCCGCTGGTGATTTCCAGCAGCGTGCTGTTCTTCCTCGGGGTGGCCTTCTGCTACTTCTTCGTCTTCGGGCAGGTTTTCAAGTTCATCCAGGGCTTCGCTCCCCGCAGCATCACGGCCGCCCCTGACATCGAGGCTTATCTTGGATTCGTGCTGACGATGTTCATCGCCTTCGGTGCCGCCTTCGAGGTGCCCGTCGCGGTGGTCGTGCTCGCCCGCATCGGGGTGGTGAGCGTTGATAATCTGCGCAGCTTCCGCGGCTATTTCATCGTGCTGGCGTTCATCGTTGCGGCGATCCTGACCCCACCGGATGTGGTGTCCCAACTGTCGCTCGCGATACCCATGTGCCTGCTGTATGAAGTCGGCATCTGGGCCGCTCAGATTTTCATCAAGCACACTCAGTCTCCGGAGGAGACTGCACCGACGACCACCGAGCGGTAACGCACGCGTCGTCGGGACCTTACTCCGCGGGCGTCTCTCGGCGTGGTGGCGGCGGTCGTTGCGCCACGCGCACTTTCAGATCCAATGCCTTGTCGCCCCGTTGCACCGCGATCACCGCTTCCGACTTCGGCTTCAGCGCCGCCACCGCGTTGAGCAGCTGAACGGTGTTCATGACCCGCTTCTCGGCGACCTTTACGACGACGTCGCCAGGCCGCATGCCGCTGTTGCTGGCCGGCCCATTTTGCAGCACCCCGGTGATCAGCACGCCCTGCTTGACGGGGAGCTTGAAGTTCTCGATGAACTCCGGCGTGAGGTCACGTGGCTCGACGCCGATCCAGCCGCGAGTGACCCGGCCTTCGCGTACCAGTGCCTCCATCACCTGTCGCGCGGTGTCCACCGGTATCGCGAACCCGATGCCAAGGCTGCCGCCCGACCGCGAGAAGATGGCCGTGTTGATGCCGACAAGATTGCCGTTCAGGTCCACGAGGGCGCCGCCGGAGTTGCCCGGGTTGATCGCCGCATCAGTCTGGATGAAGTTCTCGAAAGTGTTGATCCCCAGCTGATTGCGTCCGAGCGCGCTCACGATGCCGGAGGTCACGGTCTGCCCGACATTGAAAGGGTTGCCAATCGCGAGCACGATGTCGCCCACTTGGAGCTGCGACACATCTGCCAGCGTCATCACAGGCAGCTTGACGAGCGCGATCTTCAGCACTGCAACGTCGGTCTCGGGGTCGGTACCGACCAGCCGTGCCTGCGCCTCGCGGCCGTCGGCCAACTGCACCTGAATGTCGGCGGCGCCTTCGATGACATGGTTGTTGGTGATCAGATAGCCCTCGGGCGAGACGATGACGCCGGAGCCGAGACCGACCTGCGCCCGCTGGCCGCGTTCTGCAGGATCGCCGAAAAAGTAGCGGAACCACGGATCGTTCGCATGCGGGTTGCGGCCGGGAAGCCGGCTCGCGACGATGGATACGACCGCCGGCGCTGCACGCCGTGCCGCCTCGCTGTAGCCGCCGTGTCCCAGGGAGGTGGCTGCGTCGCTGACCTCACTGCGCGGGGGGAGGATGTCGACGCTGCGCTGCCTTGGCGGCAGCCACTGCGGCTTGAGGGTGACGACGACAAACAGCACGGCCAAAGCGACCGTGACGGCTTGCGAGAAAATCAGCCACGTTCTACGCATTCGCTTGTCTCGACCGGCAGGCGCAATTGAGCCATGTCCGTCCTGCGCACCGAACTCGATGCCTATTTGAACCTTCTACTCGGGGTGGACCGCTTTCGCGATTATGGGCCGAATGGTCTGCAGGTCGAGGGAATCGAGCAAGTGACACGCCTGGTCTCCGGTGTCACTGCCAGCCGCAGCTTCATCGATGCAGCCATTGAAGCCGGCGCCGATACCCTGCTCGTGCATCACGGCCTTTTCTGGCGCGGCCAGGACGGTCGTGTGACCGGCTGGATGAAACAGCGCCTGCAACGCCTGCTGGCAAACAATCTCAACCTCTTCGCGTACCACCTTCCGCTCGATGCGCAACCCGAATTCGGTAACAACGCCCAATTGGCGGCCCGGCTTGGCCTGCAGGCGGACGCGCGCTTCGGCGAGCAGGACCTCGGCTTCATCGGCCCTGCCGGTACCCTGAGCACATTGAACGCGTTGCGGCAGGCGGTGGGAATCGCGTTGCAGCGCCCTCCGCTCGTGGTGCCGGGGGATGGCCGGGAGTTGCGCCGGATCGCGTGGTGCACGGGTGGCGCGCAGGGCTACTTCGAAAGCGCGATTGCTGCCGGAGCCGACGCATACATCACGGGCGAGATTTCGGAGCCCCAAACCCACTATGCCCGCGAGACAGGAGTCGCGTTCCTTGCCTGCGGACATCACGCAACCGAGCGTTATGGCGTGCAGGCGCTAGGTGCCCATCTTGCCGCGCACTTCGGCATTGAGCATCGGTTCATCGACATCGACAATCCCGCCTGATGGCTTGGCCCTTTCGCGGGCTTGCGACAATGATCCGATGACCAGACCGATCGCGATCACGATGGGCGACCCCTGCGGCATCGGCCCCGAGATTGTTTCCCTGGCATTCGTGAACGGCATGGCGGGCAACTGCGTGGTTGTCGGCGACGTGCATGTGATGCGGCGGGCGCTGGCGGCACTCGGCCGGACGATGCCGGTGGCGGCAATCGAGGAGCCGGAGGATTTTGCAGAATGCCCGCCGGGCTGCCTTCCGGTCTGGTCGCCGGTACGCATGCCGACCGGGACTCACGAGCTTGCACAGGGGCAGGTGGACGCGCGCGCAGGTGCGGCTGCCGCGGCATGCATCGAGGCCGGTGCCTGCGCCGCGATGGAAGGACGGCTCGCGGCCCTGGTGACGGCGCCGATCCACAAGGAGGCGCTGGCGGCTGCAGGATTCCCGTTTCCCGGCCACACCGAGATGCTGGCCGCGCTCGCGGCGGCATCGGGTGGTGCCCCGCTGGCGGTCCGCATGATGCTCGCCAACGACGAGTTGCGAACCGTGCTGGTGACCATCCACATGTCATTGCGCGAGGCCATTGAGGCCGTGACGTTCGGCGCCGTGCTCGAGACGATCCGCATCGCTCATCGCGCCGCCGAACGCTGGGATCTGCCGGCACCTCGTATCGCGGTCGCGGGCCTGAACCCGCATGCTGGTGAGGGCGGGCTGTTCGGCGACGAAGAGTTGTCCATCATCGGTCCAGCCGTGCAGGCCGCTCGCGCCGAGGGCATCGATGCGCACGGACCCTTCGCGCCCGACACGGTGTTCATGCGAGCACGCCACGCACCACCCGGGCATCCCGGCGAATTCGACTTGGTGGTCGCGATGACACATGATCACGGTCTGATCCCTGTGAAGTACCTCGGCGTCGAGCACGGCGTCAACGTCACGCTGGGCCTGCCGTTCGTGCGTACCAGCCCCGATCACGGCACCGCCTTCGACATCGCAGGCCGCGGCATTGCAGATCCTGGGAGTCTTGAGGCGGCGATCAGGATGGCGCGTCGGCTGGCGCGCACCTGAACCGTCGGGCTCAGTGACGGAGGGCGCTTGGCCCCAGGGCGGCCAGCTGCTTGCGCGCGCGGGCGGTGGCGCGCTCGATCAGGTATGCGTTTTCGAACGCGCGCATACGACCGGTCTCGCACATGCGCTTAAGCATGCGTTGGGTCAGGGAGATGGTTCGCTGCGCCTTCGTGCCAGTCGTGAAGACGAAGAACGCGCGGGCCGGACTGACATAGTTCAAGCGAACTTTCTGCCACTGCCCGTCAAGGTGCATCTGATAGGCAAACCCGATCTGGACATGATCGGCCAGGCTGGCGCCGGACGCGGGCTCTGCGGGCTCGGGCGGCGGCAGGCCGTCGATGTTGATGTCGACGCTGGTGAGCTCCGGCTCGGCCGACAAATCGATGTCCACCTTACCGTCCCAGTCGAACGTGGTCTCCTTCACCAGCCCGACCTTGCTTGCTTCGTCCTCGTTGAGGCCGGCATCTGCAACGTCCAGGGCAGATGCGGGAAGGCACCGCGCATCCAGCGCCGACAACTCCTCTCCATTCGTTCCGGCCCCGGGGGGAAGCGGCGCGGCGAGGATGCGGTCCAACTCCTTGACGAGCAGGTTGTAATCGAGCCTGCGCATCGCCAGGCCCTTCAGCGACTCCGCATGCGCGGGCAACAGCTTCGCGAAGAAGTCCTTTTTCGCGTTCTCCGCCCAGCCGATCAACGCCAAGCCGTCGTTCAGGTCCTTCATCAGCTGCGGCAGCTGCATCAGGAAGTTCTTTCGGTCCGCCGGCGACGCCTTGGGCTGCACGCTCATGACGAGCTCGCGTGCGGTGCGCCTGAAGCGTGCCGCGAGTTCCCCGGCCGGGTCGCGCTCGGAAGCCCGGACAATGGCCTGGCTCCAGACCTGGCAAAGGAAATCGCGCAGGAAGTCCTGCATCTCGATCGCCGCCAGCGCGAACTGCAGCTGCTGCATGTAGCGCTGGTGCAGTACCAGCTCTGCTTCCTTGCGTTGCAACAGCTGGGCTGGGTCGCCATGCTCGCGCACCTCGGCCTGTGCCTGCTCGGCGATGAAGTTTTCGAGCTGCGACAGCTTTTGCTCGTAGACCTCCATCTGGTCGAAGTCGCCGCCGACGATCTCCTGGACCAGCTCTTTCACAAGCTTGAGGAAGTGCTGTCCTGGACCTTGCGTGAAGTCGTCGAACGCGCAGGCGAGGGAGGCGATGCGGTTGACGAAGCGACGCACCGGATGGCGCCGCGAAGAAAAGAAGGTGGAATCTGTGAGGGCCACCCGAAGAACCGGCAGCTGCAGACGCGCGATCTGGCGCGCCATCTGCGGCGGCACCTTGGGGTCGGAAAGGATCTGGTCGAACAGGCTGCCGACGACGTCGATCACCATGTGATCGAGGGTGCCCGTGGACGCCTGGCGAAGCTCCTCCCGGTGCGCGACGATCAGGTTTGGCGCCACCGGCCTGCGTGGCTGCTGGCCCCATTCGGCACCGCCGTTCGCGCCGCCGCCCGCATCTTGTCCGGTGCCGAATCCG
>DASTGE010000509.1:0-2098 GCA_035719405.1 Burkholderiaceae bacterium | reverse complement strand
CGAGCGCAGCAAGCGAGACGCGATCTGTTCCATGAAGGTCACCGCTTCTACTTGGGGCCAGACCGAACTCGAGGCCAAGCAAAGGCTGTCGTCCCTCGAAAAGGCACTGCAGGCCTGGGGTACGTGTCAAATCATCGACGTACACGGGGACCCCGTCGCTGCCTGGGCTTCGACGCTTCCGGCCTTCACCACAAAGAACATTGCGAACCGGCTGTTGCCTCCGCTCGATGAGGCACTTTACATGCTGCCATTGCAACGGCCAGCAACGCCGTGGAGCGAAAGCGGCTCGTTCGTCGCCCGCACGCCAGACGGCAAGATCTTTCCAATCCAGCTTGGCAGCCGGCTCCAGGACACATGGATCGAGCTCGGCACTGCCACCCCTGGCTCAGGCAAGACCACCCTCCTCAACTCCATCAACAACGCGATGCTGCACAACCCTGGCAGTTCGCGCCTTCCGCTGATGACCATTGTGGAGGTCAAGCCCGGGTCGGCAGGACTCGTGCAGCTCATCCTAGATTCGCTGCCGGAGCATCGGCACAACGAGGCCATCTACCTGCGGCTGCGCAATTCGCCGGCATATTGCGTCAACTGCTTTGACACGCAGCTCGGTGCGCGATATCCGACCGCCCGCGAGAAGGACTTCCTGTGCGACTTCATGACTGCGCTGTGCACCGACCCCCAGCTCAAGGCCGCGCCGGGCGACTGTGCACGCGTGAACGACATGTTGTTGAGCTTCGTCTACGACGACCTCGCCCATCGGAACGCCAATCCCTACGAGCCGGGCGTTGACCCGGCCGTCGAGGCCGCTCTCGATCAAACCGGCATTCTGGCCTCTCACGATCCGGACTGGTGGGCTTCCGCCACCTGGTTCGAAGTCACGGACCTCCTGTTTGCAGCGGGACGCGTGCGCGAGGCGGCGCTGGCTCAGCGACAGGCCTCACCAGTCCTCGCGGACTTCATTGCCGCTCTAAACAACCAAAGCGTGGTCGACCTGTACGGTACTGCGGTGATCAGCGGCGGAGAGAAACTGCTCGACTACATGCGTCGTTGCTTCATTTCAGCGAACAATCAGTACCGCCTGTTTGCGGCGCGCACGCGCTTCGAACTGAGCAGCGAGACGCGCGTCGTCGGCATCGATCTGAACGAGGTGATCGGCGGCAAGACACCCGATGGCATGGTGCGCACCGGGATCATGTACATGTTCGCGCGCCAGCTGGCAGCGAAGAACTACTTCATCAAGGAGGAATCGCTACTCCCTGTCGTGCCCGCTCTGTATCACGACTACCACCGTCGGCGCATTGCCGATGTGAGGGACGAAAAGAAGACGATCGCTTACGACGAATTCCACAACACCGGCGGCCAGCAGGCATTCACGTCAACGATCATCAAGGACGGCCGCGAAGGACGCGAATGGGGAATTCGTATCGCCGCTTTCTCCCAGTACCTTGACGACTATCCTGAGGAACTGCTGAACGCAGCGACCTGCGTGTATGTCATGCGAGGCGGCAATGTGGCCGACGAGCGTGTACTGCAGGACACCTTCAAGGTATCGAGCGAAGCCATACGGCGCCTTCAGCGGGAGGCCGTCGGTCCCAACGCCGAAGAAGGCGGGAATTTCCTCGCCCTGTTCAAGACAAAGCGCGGATTCGTCGTGCAGATGCTGACGAACACGATTGGCCCGATCGAGGCGTGGGCCTTCTCCAGTACTCTGGAGGACGTTTCGCTTCGCACACGGCTGTACTCCGCCATTGGCACGTACGCAGCGCGGAAGCTCTTGGCAAAACGCTTTCCTCTCGGAACGGCCTTGCCAACCATCGAACACAGACGGGCCACCGCGTCGCCGGGCACGGAAGGTTCAGTGATCGAGCAGCTGGCCAACGAACTTTTGACCGAACACGCCGCGGCACGCCCTCAGGAAGGACGAAGGCAATGAACGTCCGAAAGAGGATGAAGTGGAACGTGCCCGTCCTGCTGGTTGCTGGTGTGTGCTCAACGATGCCCGCTCACGCGGCGTGGCCGGTGATCGATGCAGCCGTCGTCGGCGCCGTCAACGTGGTGAATGCCTCGATCAACGGGGTCACAACCGCCGTCAATGCCA
>DASTGE010000508.1:0-8306 GCA_035719405.1 Burkholderiaceae bacterium | reverse complement strand
GGATGAGCGGTGGGGAGTGACGACACTTTAGGAAACCAGGCTCTCTGTGACTACGTACGATCGCAGCTATCAGACTTGCCGATATCGGCAGATCAGCGGGAGATGCAGTGATGAACGTCGCGAGCGTCAGGCTGTTCCTCGAGGTGGCGGAGGCGGGCAGCCTCAGCAAGGTTGCCGCGCGTCGGCAGACGGTCCAGTCGCACATCAGTCGCCAGGTCACCGACTTCGAGGCCGAGTGCGGCGGACGCTTGTTCAGGCGCACCGGGCGCGGCGTGGTCCTGACGGAGTTCGGCGAGCGCGCGGCCGCGCGGCTGCGGCCGTGGCTGCAAGAGACTGAGCGCCTGTCCGACGATCTGCGTTCGGAGTCGAGTCATCTGATGGGCGAGGTCCGGCTGGGCATCATCCCTTCGGCCGCGCATCCGCTGATGACGAGGCTGTTCGAGCGTCTGCAGGCCGAGCATTCCGGCATTCGATTGAGCATTGCCGAGGCGCAAGGCGCGGAGCTGGACGCGATGCTCGACAGCGGTGCTGTGGACCTCGCGGTGCTGTTCCGCTTCCATCGGCCGAGCGCGCGCGACGAGCGGCTGCTATGCGCTGCGCATACCTACCTGGTCTCGAGGCCGGGTGACGAGCTCACGCGGGAGCCGAGCCTCAACTTCTCGCGGCTGAGCGGCTTGCGCTTGGTGTTGCCGCGCCGCCCGAGTCATTGGCGCGACGCGCTCGAGGAAACCGCGCGCAGCCTGGGCTTCAAGCTCGAGGCGGTCGCGGAAGCGGATTCGCTGACGGTGCAGAAGGAGCTGGTGGCCAATACGGCGCAGCTCTATTCGATCCTCGGGCCGTTCTCTGTAACGGCCGAGATCCAAAGCGGATGGCTGCAGGCCAGCAAGCTCGTCCGGCCTGATCTGTGTCGGCACGTTACCCTAGCGCTGCCGAAGCAGGGCAAGCTCTCTCCGGCTTGCCGGGTGGTCGCCGAAACGATAGAGAAGCTGGTGGAGTCGTGGGGGCGCCAGCTCACTGAACCGGCAACCCGTGCGGGCGAACCGCACGCACAGGAAAAGCGGAAGCGGGGTGTCTCCCGGCCGAGTCCATCGGCGTGAGGCACCCCGCACGGGCAACGAAGGCAACGCTTCTGGAGGCCGGCGCATCGGCCGGCAAGGCTGTCAAGGCGACAACTCTTCCAATACCCGTCCCCTGGTCTCGATGGCGAACAGCAGCGTCACGAGACCGCCCACCAAGGCCACCGCGGCAAAGGCGGCGAAGACGTATCGGATTCCGAGATCGCCGACGATCCAGCCCACCATGAGCGGACCGATCGCCGATCCTGCTCGCAGCCACGCACTGCCGATTCCGCCGCCCACGGCCCGTAGCCGGGTCGGATACAACTCGGCCGAATAGAGATAGAGGGAGAAGGTGATGGTCTGAAGGATCGCGTAGGTGACGGTTCCGAGGATCAGCACCTGGGTCGCGGTCGTCGCTCCGAGCGCCATGAGCGACACGAGCGGGATCATCGCGAGCAGGAACGCCGAGGCATACCAGGGCTTGCGGCCGACTTTGTCGATCATGAGGGCGCAGATGATCGAGGCGATGACGCCGAAGCCCGAGGTCATCCAGCCGTATGCGAGGCTGGTCTGCAAAGGCAGCTTGAACACTTCCTGGTAAAGCGTGGGCAGCCAGGTGATCAGGCCGTTGTTGATCATGTAGGCGCAGACCCACAGCCCCCAGATCGTGAAGGTGCGCTTGAGGTAGATGCCCCGGAAGAGCTCACGCCAGTCGGAACGCGCTGTTGCCCTGGGATCGAGCGGCCGGACCACGGGTTCACGCAGCGTGATGCCATGCTTTGTCGCGTTGTTCTCGAGGAGCTTCACGACGGCATCGGCTTCGGCCATGCGGCCCTTGCTGGCGAGCCAGCGCGGCGATTCGGGCATGAGCCAGCGCAGGGGGATGGTGAGCACCGACGGAACCAGACCGACGATGAACATTGCCTTCCAGCCGTAGATCGGCACCAGGAAATACCCCGCCATGCCGGCAAACATCAGGCCGATCGGGAAGATCACTTCGTAGAGCAGGAAGAAGCGCCCGCGTTTCTCCGCACCGATGAATTCGTTGATGTAGGCGCTGGCCACCGGCACCTCGCCGCCCGTTCCCACGCCTTGCAGGAAGCGGAACATCATCATGGCTGCGCCGCTCCAGGCGAACAGGCAGGCGATGTCCATCGACACGAAGAGAATGATGGTGATGAACAGCGTCTTCAGGCGGCCGATCTTCTCGGCGAGGGAACCGAAGATCACCGAGCCGAAGATCTGGCCGACATAGCCGGCAGAAATGATCATGCCGACCTCGGTCGGCGAGAGCTTCCAATCCGATACCAGCTGAGGCATCGCGAATGCGATGGCCAGCACGGTGTAGGCGTCGAAGAACGTCGCCACTCCCACGATCACGCGGATGAGCATGAGTCGCGGCGTGACGGGCAGTCGCTCCAGGCGCGCCACGACCTGTGCGTTGGCCAGCTGGTGAACATTGGCGCCATTACCGGTCTGCGGTGCATGCAGGGCCGCACCTTGGATTGCAGCCATTGTCATGACTCCACCTCCGGCGTGATTTGGCTGGAGCGACTCGATGCGCCGACCGAAGGCCGGCTGCAGGGATCGCGCCGGCGATGCCCTTGAACGCAACTCATGATGATGTCTCCGTAGTCTGGCGATGGGTGCACGGAAGGGGAGCGCGGGGCTCCCCTGTCGGGCCGGTTACTTCGCCAGGCCTGCCGAACGCATGGCGTCGGCGATTTCCTTGTCGGCGCCTTCGGCCAGGGGCAGCAGCGGGGAGCGGACAGTGGCGTGTTCGAGAATGCCGCGAGCCACGAGCGCCCACTTCAGCGCCACCGTGCCTTCCATGTGCGAACCGCGGTGGTAGACATTGGCGGTGACGGGCAGCAGGCGGTCGTGCAGCGCGCGGACCTTGGCGTAGTCCTTGGCCTTGCCGGCGGCGATCATCTCGATGAGCGGCTCGGGCGCGATGCCGCCGTAGCCGACCAGAGCGCCGTCGACGTCGAACATCGTGTGCATCAGGTACTCGTCGTGGCAGGTCAGGATCTGCAGCTCGGGGCGCTCCTTGCGGATGACGGGGATCTCGCGGTCCCAGCGCCGCATGTTGCGCACGCCATTCTTCATCGCGAACACGCCGGGCAGCGCGGCGATGTCCAGCTGCGTCTGCAGGTCGTAGTTGGCCTTGGTGGCATCCGGATACTGGAACAGGATCAGCGGCAGGCCGCTTTCCTCGTAGATGGCGCGATAGCGGTCCTGCGCCGCGCCCTTCTGATAGCCGAAGCGCAGCCAGCCATGCGAGGGGTACACCAGGCCCGCACTGGCGCCGGCCTTGACCGCGCGCTTGGCTTCCTCGGCCGCGACCTGCGTGCCTTCGAGCGTGATGCCCGCGATGATGGGCAATCGGCCACCGACCGACTCCTTGAACGCCGCGATGACCTTGGCCTGCTCGTCTTGCGACAGGAAGGTGCCTTCGCCGGCGTGGCCCAGCACGGTCAGGCCCTTGACGCCGTCGATGCTGCCGAGCCACTTGCCCAGACGCTGGATGGCGGCGTAATCGACGTCGCCGTCGCGGGTGAAGGGGGTGACGGGGGCGGGAACGAGGCCGCGCAGATCGATATTGGGCTTGCTCATGTCGTCTCCTTGCAATGTGGGATGAGCGGTGGGGAGTGACGACACTTTAGGAAACCAGGCTCTCTGTGACTACGTACGATCGCAGCTATCAGACTTGCCGATATCGGCAGATCAGCAAGACCATGCAATTCAGAGCCCTTGACTCGCGGCTGGCGGTCCCGTTTCAATCAGGCTTGATTTTCGCCCTTGCAATCACGGGCTTCCAGCGTTGCTGCTCGCTGGTAATGAAGCGGCTGAACTCGGCAGCGGTGCTGCCAACGGCGATAGCTGCTTCGTTTTCAAGCAGCTTCTGAGCGGCCGGCTCCTTGACCGCCCCTGCCGCGGCGGCCGACAGCTTGTCTGCTGCGGGCTGGGGCATCGACGACGGCGCAAGCAGTCCGTACCACTGTGTCATCTCGAAGCCCGGGAAGCCTTGCTCGGCCACCGTCGGCACGTCGGGCAGCTGTGGCAGGCGCTGTGTTGTACCGGTGGCAATGCAGCGCAGTTTGCCGGTCTTGATGAACTGCATCACCGCCGGCGCGCCCACGGAAGCGGCGTCCAGCCGCCCACCCATCAAATCCGTGAGCTGCGGGCCGGTGCCGCGGTAGGGCACGTGGAGCACGAAGATGTCGGCGACCATCTTCAAGTACTCGAAAGCGAGGTGGCCGGCGCTGCCGTTCCCCGCCGACCCGTAGTTCAAGGTGCCGGGCTTGGCCTTGGCCAGCGCGACGAACTCCTTCAGGTTCTTTGCCGGCAAGTCCGGTCGCACGAGGTACAAGCTCGGTACCTTGGCCAGAAGTGAGATCGGCCGGAAGTCTTTCGCTGCGTCGTACGGCAGTTTGGGGAAGATATACGGGTTGATCGCGAGCGTGCCGATGTGGCCGAGGATGACGGTGTGCTGGTCATCGGCGCGCGCGGCTTCCTGCATCGCGACGTTGCCGGCACCGCCGGGCTTGTTGTCGACATACACGCTTTGCCCGAGCAGCCGCGCCAGCTCGTTCGCTGTCGCGCGCGCAATGATCTCGGAGCTTCCGCCCGGCGCAAAGGGCACGATGAAGCGGATCGGCTTGTTGGGCCAGGCGGCAACTTGTGCGCGCGCGGCCGTGGAAAGCAGTGGAGCAGAGGCAGCCCACAAGCCGAGACGCAATGCATGGCGGCGATCTGAATCGAAATCTTTCATCGGCATCTCCCTGCGTGGGGCGGCGAAGCGGCCTGGGCAAACACTGATCCTGCTGCGCCGACAATGGGGGTTGAAGCCTCGCATCCTGCCCTACCAGGATCGCCCGACGGGCCGTCCGTCGCAAAGGCACAGCGGTTGCTGATGATGCCCGTGTCCCAACTTCACTCTTCACTGCATCCAATGAAGCACACGCTCATCGCCATCGCCACTTCCCTTGCCGCAATTGGTGTCGCCCTGCCCGCTGCTGCTCAAGACACCACTCAGAAGCAGACGCCCGCGCTGACCAAGCAGGAAGCCAAGGACCTGAAGACGCAGTCGGACGCTGCCTACAAGGCGCGAAAGCACGTGGCCGACGCAAACCACGACATCAACAAGGGCGACTGCGAAGTGGCGGCCGACGGCAGCACGGAACGCGCATGCAAGAAGGAAGCGCGCGCGGCGAAGAAACAGGAGAAAGCCCAGGCAAAGACGTTGCACGAAGCCGAGAAGGACGTCATCAAGGCGAACTCCAAGTAGGAGTGCGTTCGTCGCGCGATCCCTCCGGGCGTAATTTTTCCTGATTGGATCGACCGGCTGACCTGCTCGCCCAGAGCAGGTCAGCCGATTGCCACTCATAAGCTCACAGCACATTACTTTCACCACAAAATGGTTACCCATCCTGCGCAACTCTTGACGACCCTCCTGCTGGGCCTCGTCGCTGCTGTCATGCTCGGCATCGCGGGATGGATGCTGTACCAGGCCTTCCGGAAACGGACGCTTCGGCCAATTCCCGACGCGCAAGGACGCATGACGCCACCGGAGCCTGTGAGAGTTGGACCACCGCCGGCTCGAGCGGCGATTCTGTTGAGCGCGGCGGCAATGCTCGCACTACTCGCCTTTTTCGGGCGCCACGTCGTCCATGCCTTCTACGCCAGAACAGAGGTGGCTGCGAGGATCACACCTGCCACCACGCAGCGCCTGAGCAGCAGCAGCGGTGCGCAACTTGCGGTCGCACACTACGGCACAAAAGACGGGCCTGTCGTGGTTCTGACTCATGGGTGGGGCGCGGATCGACGCGATTGGGCTTACCTGCTCGCCGCACTGCCTAAGAGCTACCACGTCGTGCTGTGGGACCTGCCCGGCCTCGGCGAATCGTCTCCAACGAGCGGAATGGAATATTCCATGGCGACGCTTGCAAAGGATCTGGACACCGTCGTTTCGAACGTTTCCTCCAAGCCGGTAGTGCTCGTCGGACACAGCGTCGGCGGCATCCTGAACCTGGAGTACGCCCGCCGCTACCCGGAAAAGGTTGGACGCGAGGTGGTGGCGATCGTGCAGGTCAATACGACGTTCACCAATCCGATTGAGACCAAGAAGAATCCGGAACTTTCGCGAATGCTGCAGAAGCCGCTGTTCGAACCCCTGCTTCACCTGGTATCGGCCACGGCACCCGTAGCGCGTGGTCTTGGCTGGCTCGCATATCAGAGCGGGATGGCGCACATTCAACTCGCCTCCCAGTCGTTCGCCGGCATGGAATCGTGGGGCCAACTTGACGAGATGGCCCGCTATGCCTACCGGTCGTCACCGAAGGTGGTGGCGAAAGGCGTGATGGGGATGCTACGGTGGGACGGCAGCAATGTGCTGCCGCAGATCGCCGTCCCGACGCTCGTGATTGCCGGTGCTCAAGACACGACCACACTGCCAATGGCGAGCGAGCGGATGGCGCGAGACATTCCTCAGGCAGAAATGGTGACCGTTCAGGGTGCTGCGCACCTCGGCCCCGTCGAGCGGGCCGATCAATACGCCCAACTTATTTCCCGCTTCGTGGATCAAGTCTCTCTCAACGCCGTGCCCAGAAGCGTCGCCTCGGGGGGTGTTATCGGTCACGAGTAGCGATGTTGCTTCGGTCCCGGGAATGCGGCCGATTTTGACTGCGAATCGTGCTTCACGATCCGTTCCGCGCCGCCCTTCGAATTACGACCGGGACCGACTTGTACGACAGCGATGCGCGGGTTGGAGTTGTCGGTCCACATCGCGACCAAGCTGAACCGCTCGCATCTGCTGGTGGGCAAGGACACCTTCCTTTTGCCGTGCCTCGGACATACGGAGCTCGATGTGCAGCAGTCTGGCGCGCAATCGGTGACCGTGGAGGATTCGATGTCGATGGTGCACGCCTCGCGCGGGACGCTTCCGCCTGCGTCGCCTCATTTGAAGTCCGAGCCTGCCATCGTGGCCGGCATCGCGAAGGCGACCTTGCGGAACAACACGACGGCGATTGGGATTATCTGGTGGCCGACTACAACCGGATTCGAGATGCTGTCGAAGCGGTGTTTCCCGAGTTCGCCAATTACAACGCGTAGGTGAAGCAGCCACCAGGCTTTCGGCTGCCTATTGCGGCCAGCCAACGCGAATGGAATACCGGGTCGGGACTGGCCAACTTCATCGTGTTCGATCACCACGATGCGTTGGCCCGGAGGGAACCGGGGACGCTACTGCTGGCGACCATCCGCAGCCACGACCAGTACAACACGACGATCTACGGAAAGAACGATCGCTATCGGGGGATCACGGGGCGGCGGGACGTTGTCTTCCTGAACGAACTCGATCTGGCCGCACGCGGCCTCGAGCACGGCGAGTTGGTGGACATCGAAGCCTCGGGCAGCTGCGACACCGAGACCGGGCCGCGAACACTGCACGGCTTCGTCGCGGTCGCATACGACATTGCAAGAGGCTCGGCAGCGGCCTATTTCCCGGAGGCGAATCATCTGGTGCACGCTGTCGTGCTTCGATCCGCGCAGCGGCACGCCGCGGCGGGATCCGACATCGCGACAGGGAGGTTGCCGCCGAGGCACACCAAAGCCTTGGCGTGTCCGCTGCGCATCGCCTCCATGGCCTCTACCGCGCCATGCCCCTTCTGCCGCGGCGGCTCGAAGCCGAACACGCGCTGAAGGGAGTCCAGGAACTCCGGCGTGGGGATCTCGGTGATGCCGACCGTGCGATCGCCCTGCACGTTCGAATGTCCGCGCAACGGGCAGATACCAGCGCCTTCGCGGCCGATGTTGCCCCTGAGCAGCAGGAGGTTGGCGAGCTGCTGCACGTTTGCGGTCCCGTCAAGATGCTGGGTGATACCCATGCCATAGCACAGGATCACACGCTCGGCCTTTGCATAAACGCCGGCGGCCTCTTCGATCTGGGCTCGGGTCAAGGCAGTCGCGTCTTCAATCTCGGGCCAGGAGGTGGCGTTCAGATCAGCCGCCATTGCCTCGAATCCGTGCGTGTGTGTGCAAATGAAGTTACGGTCAAGCACCCCTTCACGGCCTTCTTCAAGCGCCTTCGCATCGAGGTCGAGAAGCGTCATCATGAGCCCTTTGACGAGCATCGCATCGCTGCCCAGCGTCATCTCGAAGGCGTGCTGCGGGGACTTGAAGCGCTCCAGGCTGCGCTCTTTCAAAGGATTGAAGACGACGATCGACGCGCCTCTGAGCGACGCCGCG
>DASTGE010000507.1:0-2796 GCA_035719405.1 Burkholderiaceae bacterium | reverse complement strand
GCCATCCGTCGTATTGGATTTGAACAATGGCAACGCAACCTTGCCGTGGCGCTGGGCAATGCGCTGCGGGCGGGAGCACCGGAGGCCGTGCGAGAGGTACTCGCGGCGAGGCGTGATTCGGTGACCGCTCTTGTGGCCGAGCACATCGACTGGGCTTTGGCTCAACGCCCGACTGCCGCCAGCGCGAGTGGCACGCTGACCATGCCGAGCAGGGTCGATACCGTCAGTGGCCATCCCTTAAACTAGAACGTTTGATTACTTTCCATAATGGCCGCGGTCCACGCGCCCGGCAGCATCTTCATCGCAGCGCCCTTGAAGCTGCCCCAGAGGAGACCACAACATGAAACGTTTCGCTCGACGTGCGCTGGCCGCGCTGTCACTTTGCATCGTGGCCGGCATCCCCATGGCCTTCGCACAAGGCTATCCGGCCAAGCCCGTGCGCCTGATCGTGCCCTTCGCCCCCGGAGGCACGACGGACATCATCGCCCGCACCGTCGCCGACAAGATCATGCCGGCGCTGGGGCAGCCGATGATCGTCGACAACAAGGGCGGCGGGGGCGGCTCCATCGGGGCAACCGAGCTCGTGAAGTCGGCACCCGACGGCTACACGCTCGGCGTAGGCACGGTGTCCACCACCGCCTCCAATCCGGCCATCAATCCGAAGATCCCATACAACCCGCTCACCGATTTCACGCCCATCATCAACATCGCGGCGACACCCAACGTCATCGCCGTGAATCCGAACTTCCCGGCGAAGGACTACAAGACCTTCATCGACCTGGTGAAGAAGAATCCCGGCAAGTTCAGCTTTGCGAGTTCGGGCACGGCAGGCATCGGGCACATGCAGATGGAACTCTTCAAAAGCCTGTCGGGCACCTTCATCACCCACATCCCGTATCGGGGCGCCGGCCCCGCATTGAACGACGTCGTGGCCGGTCAGGTGCCGATCATCTTCGACAACCTGCCCTCGGCCCTGCCTTTCATCAAGGACGGCCGGCTCGTGCCGATCGTCGTCGCAGCGCCACAGCGGCTGTCGGTGCTACCCAACGTGCCAACCTTCAAGGAAGTCGGCCTGGAGCCGGTCAACCGAATGGCCTACTACGGCGTCGTCGGTCCGAAGGGACTGCCGAAGGACGTGGTCGAGAAGGTGCACGCCGCAGTGAAGAAGACCGCCGAGCAGCCTGATGTGAAGAAGCGCATCGAGGACACCGGCTCGCTGCTGATCCTCAATACCCCCGAGCAGTTCGTCGAGCAGATCAAGGCGGAGTACGCGGTCTACAAGGAAGTGGTGCGCAAGCAGAAGCTCACGCTGGAATAGTTGTTGTTCCAATGATCCACCGGGCCACCCTTTGCGGTGGCCTTTGCGCTTCAGGTCTTCAGCCCGGATGTCAGACGCACGCACCGCCAGCCAGGCAAGCATCAATCGTTTCCTGGACGCCCTGTGGCTCGAAGACGGTCTTGCCGCCAATACGCTCGCAGCCTACCGACGCGACCTTGAAGGTTATGCCGACTGGCTGGCCCGCGAGTTCACGTTCGCACTCGATGCGACGCAAGAGTCGCACTTGCGCGGCTACATCAGCTCCCGCCACCCTGACAGCCGCGCCAGCAGTGCGAATCGCCGGCTCACCGTGTTCAAGCGCTACTTCCGCTGGGCGTTACGCGAACAGCGGGTGACGCGAGACCCGACGCTGAAGCTTCAGTCTGCGGCGCAACCCCTGCGTGTGCCCAAGACCTTGACCGAGGCGCAGGTCGACGCGCTGCTCCAAGCCCCGGACACCTCCACGCCACTCGGATTGCGTGACCGCGCGATGATCGAGGTGATGTATGCCAGCGGCCTGCGCGTGAGTGAACTGGTGGACTTGAAAAGCGTTCACATGAGCCTCGACGAAGGTGTACTGCGCGTCGCAGGAAAGGGCGCGAAGGAACGGCTGGTGCCGTTCGGTTCGCTGGCGCACGAATGGCTGAGGCGTTACCTCGCCGACGCGCGGCCGGCGATCCTGAAGAGCCAGGCCAGCGACGCGCTGTTCGTGACGAATCGGGGCGGGCCGATGACACGGCAAATGTTCTGGACGCTGCTGAAGAAGCACGCCATGCAGGCCGGCATCACCGTGCCCATGTCACCGCACACTTTGCGCCACGCCTTCGCCACTCATCTGCTGAATCACGGTGCCGACCTCAGGGCGGTGCAGCTGCTGCTCGGCCATGCCGATATTTCCACGACCACGATCTACACGCATGTGGCGCGAGAACGGCTGAGGCAGCTGCATGCCTTGCACCATCCGCGGGGGTCATCGCCAGCGTAGCGCTTCAGCGCCACCCGGAGGTCACGCCGGCGCCTTTTGATTCGCCCAGGGCCCTGTCGCCCCATCCACCCCGCAACTCCACAGCACTTCCACATCCGCGGGATCGAGCACGCCTTGCGCGATCACCAGCATCGAAAGCGCGTGCAGCAGCGCAACCGAGCGCCTGACAAACTCCTGCGCCGCCTCATTGCCTGCCACGCCACGGCACATCGAGGCCTCCAGCTTGACGTAGTCCAGCCCCAGCTCGAACAGGCGATCGATCGCGTGCAGCCGCTGGCCCGCGTGCTCCAGGCCGAAGCGCACGCCCATTGGTCGCACCAGCCGGCCAAACTCCTGCAGCGTGTCGAACTGGCTTACCGCCGCCGCTTCGTCGAACTCCACCCACAGCTTCTGGGCCAGGTGCGGCGACTCCTGCAGCATATGCAACACATGCGTGGCGAAGCCGCCATCGCCGAGCGACGACGACGCGAGATTGACGGCCCGCGGCAGGCCG
>DASTGE010000506.1:0-2362 GCA_035719405.1 Burkholderiaceae bacterium | reverse complement strand
AATTCGCCCGAACGCCGCGCCGCCGACGAGGAGCGGCGCCGCCAGGCGGTCACCGAGCAGAAGGGGCGCGAAGCGCGCGCCGCCGACAAGGCGCAGAAGAAGGCGGGAGACGACGCGAACAAGGGCGCCAGGGCGCCGCGCGAGCCCAAGGCGGCGACGGGGCCGCACGGCCCGCAAGGCACCCCACGCGTTCCGCATGCGCCGAAGAGCCATGGCCCGACCGCCGAAGAGGCCGCGAAGAACCGCGCCGCCCATGAAGCGCGCCTGCGCGCGGCGCAGCAGCACGAGGCGCAGTTGCAGGAACGCGCGGCCAAGCGCAAGAAGCCGGCCGCATCGGATCTGCCGATTCCGCGGTAGATCCTATGACGGGGGTTGAGCCGGCTGCAGATTCATCCTAAACATGGAGTTCTCAAGACCGTGTTGAGGAGAAACGTATGCAGCCGACCCAACGTGTTGATCGTAAGGCCGCCCTGGAAGTCTCGCTAGAGCTCGCCGCGCGCCGCTGGAAGGTGGCTCTGGGCAGCGCCAGCCGGGCCAATCCGACCGTCTTCAGCGTGGATGCAAGCAACTTGTGGGAGCGGCTGCAGCAACTGCTGCAGCGGCTGGCTGAGTTCAAGGCCCGCTGGGGCCTGCCCGCGGGCTGTCGCGTGGCCTTGATCTACGAGGCCGGCCAGGACGGCTTCTGGATTGCGCGAGCGCTGCAGGCGCAAGGGGTACAGGCGATCGTGGTGGATCCGGCCAGCGTGCCGGTGGCCCGGCATGCGCGGCGAGCCAAGACCGATCGGCTCGATGCCCTGAAGCTGTTGGAGGTACTGCGCGGCTGGCTGCGTGGCCACTGCGGCGAACTGCGGGTGTTGCACATCCCCAGCGAGGCGGCAGAAGCCGAGCGCCTGACGGTGCGCGAGCGCGGCCTGCTCCAAAAGGAAGTCAACCAGCACGTCGATCGCATCGTCAAGCGGCTGCGGCTGTACGGCTGCAGCGAGCAGGTCGACGCCTCGTTTGTGGAGCGCTTGACCGAGGGACACATCCGCCAAGCTGATGGCTCGCCGCTGCCGCAGCAGCTTTGGGACTGGCTCATGCACGAATGCGAGCGCCTGGACTTGGCGCGCCGGCAGCTGCGCGATCTGGAGAAGGCATTGCTGCCGGAGCTCTCCGAGGAACAGCGCAGCAGGATTGCGGCGCTGGGCCGGTTGAACGGAATCGGCTGGGTGGGCGCTACACGGCTGGTGTTGGAGCTGTTCTGGCGGAATTTCGCCAACCGACGACAGGTGGGAGCATGCGTCGGATTGGTGCCGCAACCCTATGACAGCGGGGACAGCCATGTCGACCAGGGCATCAGCAAGCAGGGCAACCGCCGCGTGCGATCCCTGCTGATCGAGATGTCCTGGTTCTGGCTGCGGTACCAGCCAAACAGCGACATCTCGCAGTGGTTTGCCAAGCGCACCACGGGGGCTGCCAAGCGTGGCAAGCGCATTGCCATCGTGGCGGTGGCCAGGCGGCTGGTTATAGCCCTGTGGAGGTACCTGCGAGACGGCGTGATGCCTGCCGGTGCGCAGCTGAAGAACGCGTGACGTCACAACACACGACTAGGAGGGCGTTGAAAGTTTCGGCCGAGTAACGGCTCGCCAACAGCGACAAGTAAACAAGCCCGCGCGCCAGTCTGGTCAACGCATTGAACGTGACCGCCTTTTGTAGATGGGGCTTGTTGCATCGAGGTCACCTGAGGCATACGCGTATGCAGGATGAGGTCGCACGCAGCAGGCGTGGACGGATAGAAGGTGGTGGAGCGCTTCGGTGCCCACGTGCAGATGACCAAGAGCTTGCGAGGCGAGCCGACAACTCGATCGAGCAATTCGAAAAGGACACAGGATGTGCAACCGCGGCTGGCAAGGCCCCACCCCTAACCCCGCCCCGCGGGGGCGGGGCAGTCCTCGCCGCCGGACGGGCTCGGGGCCAGGCGGATGTCGCCTGGCCCGAGCCGCGAGCGTGCAGGTGAACTTGAGCGCGTCAAGGGTACGCAAGCCGGGCTTCGCCCGCCCTTGACCCGCTCAAGTTCACCAGTGCGCCGGGAAATGACTGGGAGGATGAATCCGCAGCAAAAACGGGCTTGACAGGCAACGCGTCATAGAAGGCTGGCGCTGAGCGCGCGAAGCGCCGAAGCCCAGCGCTTTCACGCCTTCAAGGCAGCAGATGCTCCTTCCGGAGCAAATCCGCATCGTCCTCGCGCTCCCGCACCACATGCACCTGCGCGCCATCCACCAGCACCTCCGCGGCGCGGCCGCGCGAGTTGTAGTTGCTGGCCATGCTCATGCAATAGGCACCGGCCGATAGCACGGCGACCAGGTCGCCCGCCTGCACGGAC
>DASTGE010000505.1:0-3394 GCA_035719405.1 Burkholderiaceae bacterium | reverse complement strand
GGGCGATCAAGGGAATGCTCGACACGGTGACCCGCGGCGTGCTGCCGTCGGCAGCCGGCGCGCTGTCCAACGATCCGGCGCTGTCAATGCCGGTCGAAAACTCCCCAGAAGTGCCGGAGTAAAATTCCCCACTTCGTTGCTGTATCGCTCTGAGTTGGGGTTGAGGGACTGCCACGGTGCTCGGAGCCGTCAAGGGACGCGCGCTGAGGCGCTCGCCGCGAGCGGTTTCATCCCTTGACCGCTCCTGCGCGCCGTTGCCGTTGCGCCCCGTCGGGACGAAGGGCGTCCCGACAATTCGACGCCGCCTCCGGCGGGCCGAACCAAGGGCTGCTACGAAGATGTGCCTGCACGGCTTTTGGGTGGCCGTCCGCGCCGACGCGGCGAGTCGACAACCGGGTTGGAGACGGCCTTTGGACGCATGGCTTCCGGGACGAGGTCGGCGTGTTGGCGTAGACGGTAACTTGCGCCCTCGATATGCACCACGACGGCATGGTGAAGAAGCCTGTCCAGAAGTGCGGTCGCGACCACAGGATCTCCAAAAACCTCGCCCCATTCGGCAAAGCCACGATTTGAAGTCAGAATCATCGCGCCCTTCTCGTAGCGGGCGTTGACCAGTTGGAAAAACAAGTTGCCAGCGGGAGCGCCGACGGTGAGATAACCGATCTCATCGATGATCAGCAGGGCGGAGCGACAGAGGAAGCGAATGCGCTCGCGCAACCGACCTTCTCTGTCCGCCTTGGCCAACGAGTCGATGATGTCGGCGAGCGGGGAGAAGTAGACGCTGTGGCCGGCACGGACGGCCTCGACGCCGAGCGCCGCGGCCAAGTGACTCTTCCCCGTACCCGACGATACAGCGACATACTGCCCATTATCAGGGTCGCACGGTAACGATCCGCTATCCCTTTCATCCGCGCTGCGGCGAGCAAGTCGGCGTTTTCCGTCGGCACAGCTTCCGCGGCGTGACGATGCTTGTGGTTCGGCAGCCGGATGGAACGCTGGCCCACGTGCCGGAATGGATGTGCGCGCCAACTGCGGCGGAGGCGGCGATTCGCGACGGGGCGCGATTCCCTTTGGAGGTTTTGCAAGAGCTGCGTATCGCTGCCGATGCTGCCTTAGCCTCCCTCTCCGGCTGCAATGACGGGAGAGGACATGGCACGGCACGCACCAGCTGCGCAGCGCGACCTATTCGCATCGCCAGAAACAACGAACAGCTGGCCGCTGGAGGTCAAGCGAGAGATACTGGCGATCGTCGAGACACTGTTGCTGGAGGCAAGGATCGAGAAGGCAGTAGCGGGGGAGGCCGGCAATGAGCAAAATCACGGCTGAGCATCTTTCCCGCCAAGCCTTCGTTTATGTCCGCCAGTCCACCCAGGACCAGCTACAGCACAATCATGAAAGCCGTCACCGGCAATACGGGCTGGCCGATCGTGCCCGTAAGCTCGGCTGGTCCAGTGTCGTAGTGGTCGACGACGATCTCGGCCGGTCCGGGGGCGGCGTCGCACGGCCGGGATTCGAGCGGTTGCTGGTGGCGATTTGCGAGGGCCGGGTTGGTATTGTTCTCGCCGTCGAGGCTTCCCGACTCGCCCGCAACGGCCGCGACTGGCACACGTTGCTAGAATTCTGCGGGCTGGTCGGATGCCTCTTGGCCGACGAGGACGGCGTGTACGACGCACGATTGCCGAACGATCGGTTATTGCTGGGCATGAAGGGCACCATGAGCGAGATGGAGCTCTCGATTCTACGCCAGCGATCGTTCGAGGCGCTGCGGCAGAAAGCACGACGAGGCGAGCTGTTCCTCAGCGTGGCGGTCGGCTACGTCAAGGTACTGCACAATCGCATCACCATGGAACCGAATCAGCGAGTACGCGACGCAATCTCGCTCGTGTTCCGCAAGTTCGCCGAATTCCAGAGCGTGCGCCAGGTGCATCTCTGGCTTCGGCAGGAACGGATCCGGCTTCCCGCGGTGGACATCACGCCGGAAGGACAATGGATCGCATGGAAGCTACCGGTCTATAACACGATCCTCAGGATCCTGACTAACCCGGTCTATGCCGGAGCCTACGCCTTCGGTCGCACCGGAAGCCGCGTGACCGTGGCCGAGGGGCGCAAACGGACGGTGCGGGGCTTTCGCCGCCCGCGTGAGGAATGGGAGGTGTTGCTCCTCGACCATCACGAGGGATACGTCTCGTGGGCGGAGTTCGAGAGGAACCAGCGACTGATCGCCGATAACGCCAACGCCAAAGGATTGATGGCACGCGGTTCCGTGCGCCGCGGCGATTCGTTGCTCGCTGGGCTGCTGCGCTGCGGCCACTGCGGCCGCCGCCTGCACGTGTCCTACAGCGGCACCGAAGGCTTCTGCGTTCGTTACAACTGCCGCGGCGCCCACCTCAATCATGGAACCGAGCGCTGCATCTCGTTCGGCGGATTGCGGGTCGATGCGGCGGTGGCTGCCGAGACCTTGCGTCAACTCGCCCCTCTTGGGATCGAGGCGTCGCTGCGGGCCATCGAGACGCGCGGGCACGAGGCTGATGAGGTTCTCCGCCAGTTCGAGCTGGCGCTCTCCCAGGCACGTTACGAGGCCGACCTTGCCCGACGCCAGTATGATGCCGTGGATCCGACGTACCGCCTGGTCGCTGCCGAGCTTGAGCGCCGCTGGAACGAGCGGCTCGCCGAGGTGCAGCGTCTGGAGGAACGGCTCGAAACGGCCCGCACCAGCCGACCGGGGGCAGTCACCGCAGAGGAGCAGGTGCGCCTCATGGCGCTTGGCGCCGATTTGGCGTCGGCGTGGCATCACCCTGGCGCGACGGCGGAGACCCGTAAGCGCCTCCTGCGCACCGCCATTGCGGAAATCGTGGCCAGACTCCAGGACGATTGCATCGAGCTCGTCATTCACTGGCGGGGCGGCGATCACACGCAGCTTTCCGTGCCGAAAAACCGATCGGGCCGACACCGCTGGAGCACCGCCTCTTCTGTTGAAGAGCTTATCAGGGCGCTTGCTCGCCAGCAGCCCGACTCGGCAATCGCAGCGACACTGAATCGCTGCAGCCTGCGGACCACAAAAGGCAATACCTGGACCGAGGCCCGGGTGCGCAGTTTCCGTAGCGCGCACCAAATTCCAGTACATCGCCTCGGCGAAATGGCGGAACGCGGTGAACTGAGCCTTGAGGAAACCGCGGTCCGGCTCAAGGTCAGTAAGATGACTATCCTGCGGCTGATCGGTAGCGGAACTATACAAGCGCATCAGGCCTGCAAGGGTGCTCCTTGGGCCATTCCGAAGGCGCAACTGGCAGAGCTTGCGTTGTCAGCGTCCGGCCGCCCGGTAACAGAACATCCCGATCAGAAATCTCTCAATCTCCAATGACGTAGCGAGGTGGGCATTATGAAACCGGACCGG
>DASTGE010000504.1:0-8683 GCA_035719405.1 Burkholderiaceae bacterium | reverse complement strand
ACCCGCCCGAAGCGGTTCGCGCTCGGCGCCGCAACGCCACTGACGCCATGCGCGGCCGCGGCCTTCAACAGCGCCCGGGCGACGGGATGCGAGGGGCAGCGCAGCCCGATGCTGCCTTGCCCGCCCGCCGCCGCAGAACCGGCATCAGCACGCCGGGGCACGATCACCGTCAGCGGCCCGGGCCAGAAGGCAGACATCAATCGCCGGGCCAGCGGTGACAACTCGGCAGCGAAGTCGGCCGCGTGGGCAGGATCGGATACGTGAACGATGAGCGGGTGGTCGCTCGGACGGCCCTTGGCTTCGAAGATGCGACGCACCGCCTGATCATCGTCAGCACGGGCCCCGAGGCCATACACCGTCTCGGTGGGAAAGGCGACAAGATGGCCCGCGGCAAGGCGCTCCGCGGCCGCCTGCACCTGACGCTCGTCTTGACCGTCGAGAATGGGCATCGGATCTCAGATCGCCTCGATTCCGAGCAGTTCTGCGACTGCGCGTCCAGTACGCCGGGTTTCGCCGACGCTCGATGCGGTGATCGTCACGTGCCCCATCTTCCGGCCTGGGCGAGGGCCGGTCTTGCCGTAAAGGTGCAGATGCACACCGGGCAGCGCGAGCACCCGGTCCCACGGGGGACAGCGCTCACGGCCGTCCGCATCGAACCACAGGTTGCCCAGCAGGTTCAGCATCAGCGCACAAGAGTGCTGGCGCGGGACGACCAGCGGCAATCCGGTCAGGGTCCGCACCTGGAGCTCGAACTGAGAGACGTCGCAGGAGTCGATGCTGTGGTGGCCGGAGTTGTGCGGCCTGGGCGCCATTTCGTTGGCCATGAGCGCACCATCAGGGCTGCCGTCGTCGACGACGAAGAACTCCACGCAAAGCACGCCCACATAGGCCAGCGCTTCGGCAATGCGACCGGCGCAGGCAACGGCCTCCTGCTGCAGCGTGGCGCTCACATCCGGTGCCGGCGCTTCAGTGACGGCCAGAATGCCATCGCGATGCAGGTTCTGCTGGATGGGGAGATGCACCTGCCGGCCATCGGCACCGCGCGCAACGATCACGCTCAACTCGCCCTTCAGCGGCAGCAGCTTCTCGAGGACGCAGGGCACGCGCTGCAGCGCCGTCCATGCCTGCACCAGTTCCACGCGCGTCGTCACCCGGCACTGACCCTTGCCGTCGTAACCCATCCGCGCGGTCTTGAGGATGCCGGGCAACAGGTGGTCGGGAACCGCATCCAGGTCGGAGGGACCGACGATCGAGGCATGGGACGCGCAGGGGACGCCACAGCGCACGAACTGCGCCTTCTCGGCGCTGCGATCCTGGCAGACGGAGACCGCGTCCGCCGAGGGCGAGACCACCCGTGTGCGCGCCAATCCGGCGAGAGCGTCAGCGGGCACGTTCTCGAACTCGGTACTGACGGCCGCGGTGAGTTCGGCAAGCCGCTCCAGTCCCGTTGGATCAAGGTAGCCTGTGCTGACATGGTGCTCGCTCACCCGACCAGCGGGGCTGTCACCGTCAGGGTCGAGGACAGCCGTGGCGTAGCCGAGCGATTGCGCTGCGTGCACGAACATTCGGCCAAGCTGGCCGCCGCCGAGAACCCCCAGCGTCGCGCCGGGGAGGATGGGCAGGTTCATGCTCGAGCCAGCCGGGTTTGCGGCGGCCGTCACTTGAGCTCCCCGGTCATCGCACGGGCCGCCTCGGTCTGGCGCTCGCGGAACGTATGCAGCGCCGCGCGCAGGCCCGCGTCCTCGTTGGCAAGCATCGCGATGGCGAACAACGCGGCGTTGGCTGCCCCCGCCTGGCCGATCGCGAAGGTGGCCACGGGAACGCCGCGCGGCATCTGCACGATGGAATGTAGGGAGTCGACGCCGTGCAAGTGCTTGCTCGGCACGGGCACGCCGAGCACGGGCACGGTCGTCTTCGCAGCCAGCATGCCCGGCAGGTGCGCAGCGCCGCCGGCTCCGGCGATGATCGCCTTCAGTCCGCGCCGCTCGGCGCTTTCAGCGTAGGTGAACATCTCATCGGGCATTCGGTGGGCCGAGACCACACGCGCTTCATGCGCAATGCCGAACTCGGCGAGAATCTGGGCCGCGTGCCGCAGGGTCTCCCAGTCGCTGCTGGAACCCATTACCACGCCGACCACAGGAGGGAAGCTCGTCAAGGCTCGCTCCGGGAAGGCTTCAATCAAGGGAACTTTCAATTCTATGGCGGCGCGCTCCCATCCTCTTCGCAGCCCATGATCGAGATCACCCTCCAGAACTTCGAAGCCGACCTCATCCAGGCCTCCATGCAGCAACCGGTGCTGCTCGACATCTGGGCCCCCTGGTGCGGCCCCTGCCGCACGCTGGGCCCGATGCTGGAGAAGCTGGAACGCGAGTACGACGGGCGTTTCGTGCTCGCCAAGCTCAACAGCGACGAGCAGCCCGAGATCGCGGGCCAGCTGAGCCAGGCCTTCGGCGTGCGATCAATTCCTTTCTGTGTGCTGTTCGACCAGGGCCAGCCCGTCGACGGATTCGTCGGAGCGATACCGGAGCCGCAGATCCGCAAGTTCCTGGACAAGCACGTACCGAGCGCCGACGAGTTCGAGGCCGAGGCCGGCGGCGAGGAGGCTGCCGAGCTTGCGGCCAACGGAGACGCGCAGGCCGCCCTCGCCAGGCTTCAGGAGGCACTGGCCATCGACCCGTCGAACGACGCGGTACGTGCCGACTATGTCAAGCTCCTGATCGAAAGCGGCCAGGTCGCGCAGGCGCGAAAGGCCTGGGAGCCGGTCGCCGGCAAGGCACCCCTGGACGCTCGCATTGCCGCACTGGGTCACTGGCTGGACGCCTCGGAGAAAGCTGCGCGCGCCCGCAGCCCACAGACGCTGGCGGACGCCATCGCCGCCAACAAGCGTGACTTCGATGCCCGCTTCGAGCTTGCGCAGACGCATTTCGCCACCGGCCGCTTTACCGAGGCGATGGACGAGCTGCTGGAAATCCTGATGCGTGACAAGAACTGGAACGACCAGCTTGCGCGCAAGACCTACGTCGCCATTCTCGAAGTGATGAGCAAGCCGGCACCCAAGACGTCCGGAGCACCTGAAGCAAAGGCCAAGGGCGCACTGGAAGTGACTGGCAAGGCAGCCGCCGCTCCGAGTGACCCCGTGGTCGATCAATACCGGCGCAAGTTGAGCATGGTGCTCTTTTAGTTCAGGAGCCTGGGCCGGCAGAAATCGCCCCCCGTCGGGGCGCTACGACTTCTCCGTGCTTCGACCATGCAAGACCGGCTCCATGCCGGCCAGCGCCTTGTCGAGCAGCACAACCACCTGCCGCTGCTCCTCGTCGTGCGCGGCCCGATCCGCCTCGGCCTGCTCCCAGTGGCGCACCGACTCCGCGGCGTTGCCGAACGCGGCGTGAAGCTGAGCCATGCGGGCATGTGCCAGCGCCCGGTCGCCGATCTCGCAACGCGCGTCCAGACTCTTCGCAGCCTGCTCCATTTCCTCGCGTGCCTGCTCCCGGGCACCCGTCTTGAGAAGGCACCATGCGCGATCCGCGAGCAGGCATGGCTGCATGCGTTGCCGCCACGCCGGATCGGCGCGATCCCAGTGGCGATCGAAGAACTCCAATGCCTCGTCGAAGCGCTCCTCCAGCACGAGCAATTGCGCACGCAACATCGGCACCATCCAATCCAACGATTGCAGGCCCATGTGGGCGTCGAACCGGGCGCTGGACTCCGCACCCATCACCGCCTCCACGGCCTCCGCCTCACTCACGCCGCCGAAGGCCGCCGTCATTCGCGCGTGGCTCGCGCGCACCGCCGCCTGATTGCGCATGAGCGCACTCAGAGCAACCTCGTCGCCATGCGCGAGCGCATGCTTGCGCGAGGACGCGTACCACGGCCGCGCGCGATCCAGCCGACCTGCGAAGTGATAGGCATTGCCGACGGTGAGACCGACACGCCAATGTGCAGCGTGATGATCGGCATCGGCCAAGGTCACTGCTTCTGCCGACAGGCTGGCCATTCGCGCGTGGTCGCCGCGGGCTTCGAAGGTGTGGGCAAGCCAGGCGGCGCTCACGGCCTGCAGGCGACGCAATTGCGCTGCGGCGCTGAGGGCATGGGCGCGCTTGAAGCGATCGTGCGCGGCGGCAGCCAGGTGGCCGTAGTGGTCAATCTGACCTTCCGCCAGCGCCACCGCAGCGCTGACCGTCACGTGCGGCCGCGGCGAGAACTGTCGCTGGATCTCGCGCAGATGCTCACGCGCCAACTCCACCTGCCCTTGACGGCCGAAAAAAGCCGCGCGCTCGGCACGCAGGCACGCCAGTTCGACGGGATCGCGCGTCTTGGCGATCGCTCCATCGAGACGGGCCAGCAAACGGGAGCCGATCGCCCGCACGTTCAGCCGGCCAGTTGTTGCAACGCCTCGCGATACTTCGCGGCGGTCTTCCCGATCACATCGGACGGCAGCGCAGGAGCGGGTGGCTTCTTGTTCCAGGGGCGGCCATCGACCAGCGCCTGCTCGAGCCAGTCACGAACGAACTGCTTGTCGTAACTGGGTGGATTGCGGCCGGCGGCATAGGCCTCGTCGTAATCCTGGAGCGGCCAGAAACGCGAGGAGTCCGGGGTCAGGACCTCGTCCATCAGCGTCAGCGTACCGTGCTCGTCGAGACCGAATTCGAACTTGGTGTCCGCGATGATGACGCCCCGCCCCAGCGCATACTCCGCTGCCGAGTTGTACAAACGGATCGCCGTTTGCCGCATCTGGTCGGCGAGATCGGGCCCGATCATCGCGGCGACCCGCTCGAAGCTCACGTTCTCGTCGTGCTCGCCCATCGCCGCTTTTGTCGCAGGCGTGAAGATCGGCTCGGGAAGCCTGCCTGCGTTCTTCAGTCCCGGCGGCAGGGCAACGCCGCAAACCGACTGCGTCGCCTGATATTCACTCCAGCCCGAGCCTGCAAGATAACCGCGCACGACAGCTTCCACCGGCAGGGGCGTCAACCTCTTGACCAGCATCGATCGGCCGCGGACCTGGCTGACCTCGTCGGGTGCGACCACACTCTCGGGCTCCTGGCCGGTCAGGTGGTTGGGAACAATGCCTTCAAGACGCCCGAACCAGAACAGCGCCATCCGGGTAAGCACCTCGCCCTTGCCGGGAATGGGCTCGGCCATGATCACGTCGAAGGCAGAGAGCCGGTCGCTGGCGACCATCAGGATGCGGTCATTGCCCACCGCATAGTTGTCGCGCACCTTGCCGCGGGCGAGGAGAGGAAGTGAATGGAGGGACGACTGGAAGAGCGCAAGGGTCACGGGGTCGGACTCGCGAAAGACAGGGATTTTAGAAGCAGCCTTCATTGGCAGAGCCCGGAAACGTTGCATCCGAACCGAGCGCTGCCGTCTGGCATTTCGGGAAGAGGCCGATCATGGCCATGGCGTGGCGCCAGCAGCAAGAAAGCCCGCCGGCAGGCGGGCTTTCAATGGCATCGGGACAGGGTGTGCCGCTTTCAGTTCACGGTCTGCGCCAGTGCTCCCGACGCATATCGCTGCGCCATGCCCTGAAGCGGCAGTGAATTGATCTTCGCAGCCTGACCTTCGCAGCCGAACTCCATGTAGCGCTGCTTGCAGATGCCCTTGGCCGCTTCGCGCGCGGGCTTGAGGTACTCACGCGGATCGAACTTGCTCGGGTTCTCGACGAAGAACTTCCGCATCGCGGCGGTCATCGCAAGCCGGATGTCGGTGTCGATGTTGATCTTGCGCACGCCGTGCTTGATCGCCTCCTGAATTTCGGACACGGGCACACCGTACGTCTCCTTCATGTCACCGCCGTACTTGCGGATCTCGGCCAGAAGATCCTGGGGGACGCTCGAGCTGCCATGCATCACCAGGTGCGTGGTGGGGATGCGGCGGTGGATCTCCTTGATGCGGTCGATCGCGAGGATGTCACCCGTGGGCTTGCGGCTGAACTTGTACGCGCCGTGGCTGGTGCCGATGGCGATGGCCAGCGCATCGAGCTGGGTCTGCTTGACGAAGTCGGCCGCCTGCTCCGGGTCGGTCAGCAGCTGTTCGCGCGTCATGGTGGATTCGGTGCCGTGGCCGTCTTCCTTGTCGCCGCGCATGGTTTCGAGCGAGCCGAGGCAGCCAAGTTCTCCCTCGACCGTGACGCCGAGCTGGTGAGCCATCTGCACCACCTTCTTCGTCACGTCGACGTTGTACTCGTAGCTGGCGATGCTCTTGCCGTCGGCTTCTAGCGAGCCGTCCATCATGACCGACGTGAAGCCGAGGTCGATCGCGCTTCTGCACACCTCGGGGCTTTGGCCATGATCCTGGTGCATGACGACGGGGATGCTGGGATAGGCCTCGAGCGCGGCCTGTATCAGGTGCTTGATGAACGACTCCCCGGCGTACTTCCGGGCGCCGGCGCTGGCCTGCAGGATGACTGGCGCGCCAACCTCGGAGGCTGCCTGCATCACGGCCTGCACCTGCTCGAGATTGTTGACATTGAATGCCGGGATCCCATAGCCGTTTTCGGCGGCGTGGTCGAGCAGCTGGCGCATTGAAACGAGTGGCATGGCGGTCTTCCTGGTAGTGATCGGCAGAGGGCAGCCGCGGGCGGCGGGAAGGACAAGGGAAACGTCCGTGACGAGCAAGGCAATTGCGATACCTTGCGCTGGAGACGGCGCCGCAACCGCGCAGTGACTGGAACATAAATTCTACCGACGCCGCCCGCCACGTCGCCACGTCCGGTCGCCGGCACGTCCCTTTACACTGCCGCCACCTCGCGAAGGCGGGGCCACGACACGACACAACAGAGGAGGTTATCGTGGAAGCATGGGTTTATTCGCGCGAGCGCACGCTCGGCGCGATCACGCTCGTTCTGGGCGTTCTGGTCTGGATGATGGCGCTGGTCGGCACGCTAGGCTTCCTGCTGGTCTACCTGCTGCTCGGGTTCATCGCGTACGTCTTCGCGCAGTCGGCGCTGATCGCATACATCCGCAACACCGGAGTCAAGCTCTCGCCTCAGCAGATGCCCGACCTGCATCAGCGCTTCATGCGTTGCTGCGAGAAGCTCGGCCTGAAGGAGCCGCCGGAAGCCTATGTCCTGCAAGGGGGCGGAATTCTCAACGCCTTCGCGGCGCGTTTTCTCGGACAGCACTTCGTCGTGCTGCTGTCGGATGTGGTCGATGCGATGGAGGCCGAGCCCGACGGGCTGAACTTCTACATCGGCCACGAGCTGGGTCACATCCGCATGAAGCATCTGACCGGGCACCTCTGGCGCTGGCCGGTACTGTGGCTTCCGCTGTTGGGACCAGCCTATTCGCGCGCCAAGGAGACGACCTGCGACCTGCACGGCCGGGCCTGCTGCGACAGCCCCGAGTCCGCAGCGCGCGCGCTGGTGTTGCTGGGTGCGGGCGCCAGGCGGTGGCAAACCGTCGACCTTCATGAATACGTCCGCCAGTCGCGTGACCACAATGGCTTCTGGGCCGGTTTCCACGAGCTGGTGAGCGGCTATCCCTGGCTGACCAAGCGCGTCGGGCGCGTGCTGAAGCCCGACGTGCGCGTGCCCGGCCGCAACTCGCTGGCCTACGTGCTGGCGCTGTTCGTGCCTTACGGTGGTCGACTGGGCAACGCGGCGGGGCCGCTGATCCTGGTGGCGATCATCGGCGTGCTCGCCGCAGTCGCCCTCCCGGCCTACAAGGACTACGAGCAGCGCGCGAAGCTCTCGGCAGTGTGGCAGCAGGGCGGGGCCGTGCGCGACGCGCTCGTGCGCTACTACGAAGCCAACGGCCGTGTGCCGGAGTCGATGGAAAAGGCCGGCCTCTCCGACGTTCTGGCCGACGGCAGCAGGCTCACGCTGAATCCTCGTTCCATGGTAGTGACGGTGCAGACGCTGCACGGCGAGCTGCTGATGGAGCCGCGACCGGACGAAGGCGGGCGGGTGCATTGGTTTTGCCGCCCCGGTGACGGCCTGCGCGCCGGCTCCCTGCCCAAGGCCTGCCAAGCTCCACCTGCAGGGCATTGACGATCGCTTTGGGGGACAACTGACCCGCAAAGCCGCCGCTTTTCGCGGCTTGGCCGGTATCGAGCACGAAGACACTCGCAAGTCGCATTTTTGCGAGCGAGCGCATCGATGTCACGCCTGAAATCCCACCTGATGACGTCCTGGATCACCGCGGCCGCCTTGCAGCGGCCGGACGACCTGGCCACGCTGGTGGTCGAGCGCACCAGCTGCAGCCGCGCCGCCGCGCTCAAGGCGCTGCGCCGGCTGGTCGAGTTGCAATGGCTCACGCGCAGTGGCACGCGCAACCGGCCCGTCTATGGCCCCGGACCCCTTCGCCAAGTGGTCAGGCGGTACTCGCTGAATGGGCTTGCGGAAGACTTGCCCTGGAGCCGCGACTTCGCGCCCAACTTTGCGCTGCCGCCCGCGGTGCAGCGCATGCTCCAGCACACGTTCCAGGAGCTGCTGAACAACGCGATCAACCACAGCGGCGGAACCAGAGTGACCGTCTCCGTGCGTCAGACGCTCACGCAGGCGCAGCTGCTGGTTTCAGATGATGGCTGCGGCCTGTTCGACCGCGTACGCAACGCGTTCGCGATCGAGGATCCGATGCACGCGATGCTGGAACTGAGCAAGGGCAAGCTGACGACCCAGCCCGACCGTCACACCGGACGAGGGCTGTTCTTCACCTCCCAATTGGCCGATGTGTTCGATCTGCAC
>DASTGE010000503.1:0-3535 GCA_035719405.1 Burkholderiaceae bacterium | reverse complement strand
AGCAGGCAGCGCACCGTGGCCTCGTACAGTTGCCTGAAGGCGGCGTGGTCGCGCAGGGCGACGCGGCTGAGCAGCTCGCCGAGATTGCGCGACGGCTCGAACCGATCCATGGCGGTCGCCTCCCGGGGTTGTTCGATCTGGGCCGCGTCCGGTGCACATGGCCGCCTCACTTGTCGGACACGTCGATCAGCGAGGCCTCCAGCGCCACCGGGCCCTTGGCCACTTGCGAGAAGGCATCGCGGATGTCGTCGAAGGTGCCCAGCCGGATGTCTTCGAAGTCGCCCCAACGCAGGGTTGGCGGCAATTCATTGTAGACCTCGCGTTCGGTGGCAAGGCAGCCCACGGCCTGCTGGCGCACGCCCTCCGCACCCGCGCCGAGCTTGAAGCCTTGCGCGCCGGGCAGCACCAGCGGGGTGTTGGCCTCGAGGTGGGGATCGCGCATGAAGCGATTGGGGAAGATGCGCTGGATCTTGCCGTTGGTCGGGCTCTGCACGTAGCAGTACACGTAGGCCGGCTGTGCCGTCGTGACGGTGAGTTCGATCGGCTCGCCCTTGCGGAAGGTGTTCTTGGCCAGTCGCACGGTCATCTTCACTTCCTTGGCCGCCTGCTCGGCCGAACCGGTGCCGGTTCCGGTGGCGTTGACGGCAGAAGCACCATCGGCGGCCGCCTTGTCTGCAACGAATGGCTTCGCAGGCGGCTTGGGCACGGGCGCGAGCAGGAATGCGCGCCACACTTCGAAGTCGGGCTCGCGGTCGGGACTCAGGCCTTGCGCCTGCAGGTGCGCCGCCAGCGCGTCCTTGTATGCGGCATTCGGCTTGCCATCGGCCGGGCCATCGTAGAACTTGCGGTTGCGAAGCTGGTCCTGCAGGAAGCGCGTCAGTTCGGGCGTGCCCTGAATCGAGAAGAACCAGTCTTCGATCTCGCGCTGCACCTCCGGGCTGTTCTCGTCGACCTTGAGGCAGCTCCAGTACGGCAGCCGCAACAGCTTGCCGGTGAGCTCGATGGAGGCCAGCTCGACCATGTTGCGCAGCGACTGAGCGACGCCCTCGCTGCGTGCGACGCCGAAGCTGAAGTCCAGGCTGCCGTTGCGGATCTGCGCCAGCCCGTCGGCAGCGCCCGTGTCTTCACGGGTCACGATGATTGTGTTCTTCGAGCTCGCGCCGGGCACGAGGCTGAGGTCCGAGGTGGTCACGACACTGGCGTCGAAGCCGAGCACCGAGGTCTGCTTCGTCCGGTTGAGCTGGACGCCGAAGATCCCCGGCAGGCCGATGCCTCCACTCGCCTGCCTACGTTCCACGTCTTCGTCGAACTGTGTGATCGAGCCGCGGATGTCGTACTGCGGCACGACCTTGAAATCATTGAGCCGCTGCGCGATGGACAGCAGCTGCACCACGTTCTGGTTGTCCTGGCCGAAGGTGACCAGGCGCACGCCGCGGCTGCGGCGCGTCATGTCGGCGAATGCCGAGACCATCATGTCGCGCGTGCCGGCTCCGAGGCGGCGCGACTGGTCCTGCATCTCCTCGATCATCACGCTGACATCGCGCACGCCGAAACGGAACAGCATGTCGTCCATGCAGCGCAAGCCCTCGGTGAAGTGGGTCACGTTGCGCTGGGGCGTGGCCTTGGGGCCATTGGTTGCGGCAGGCTGGACGTCCACGCTCGGACGAGACGATGATTGCCGCGGCGGCGTGGATGCACAGGCAGTGAGGGCCAGAGCGGCGGCCATGAGCGTGAGCTTGAACATCGGAGTCTTTCGGCTGGAGGTGGGAAGGTCGGCGGCGGGGAGCGGGCGCCGCCGACCAGCGCGTTCAGGCTGGTGCAGGTGAGATCACGGCTGGATGCGCGGAGGGATCGGCAGGTCGACCACCGGCGCGTCGATCTGGATCGGCAGCTTCACCAGCGTCGGTGCAGGGACGGGGAACGTGAACAGCGTGATCGTCGCGCGCACGCGGTCTTCCGCGCCGATGCCGCCATTGATGTCGACCACGCCTGTGGAGCGCGCGTCCACCCCGGCCGGGCCCACGCCGAGAGTTGTCTCCTCAGCCCTCTCGACTCCCTCGCGCAGTGCGACGACCTTGGCCTGATTGACCTTCACGAACACGAAGTCCTGGCCTTCGACCAACCCGGTCGCGGGCTGATTGGAGCCGAGCACGATGCCTGGGCGCAGGCACATGTCGCGTCCGTTCGTCCTGTCGCCCGCGATGCCCGGTGTGCGGATCAGCCGGTTCGGGAAGCGTGCATCGGCGCAGTCAAGCGCGACGAAGCGGGTGACCTGCCTGGTGCACTTCATGTTGCCGTTGGCGAACTGCGCGCCGTAGCCGACGCGGCACACTGAGCCGTCATCGGGAGACGCGTGGCTGAGCGTGGGCGCGGCGATGCCGGACATCGCGATGGCGGCGGCAGCAAGGGCCTTGGTGGCGAGCAGGGTCTTGATGGCTTTCATGGTGTTTCTCCTGGGTTTCCGATGGGTCTGGGTTGCTGGTTGGTGGGCTGTGCGGCTTTGCTGTTGTGCGGCCTGCACGAATCCACTTTCGGAAGGACCCTGCCTTTGGACGCGACGAACGTGCAATTGCCGACGTCGAGCCGGGTCTTGTCGTCGTCCTGCATCCAAAGAGACGCGACGCCCGAATGTCCCGGCCGCCGGTATGTCGCTTGGCGCTTTGCACGACATCGACAGATGACACGAGGAGCGACCTGGTGTAGCCCGATCCTGCTCATGGCGCGCTATGCTGCACGGCATGAGCAGTGCTGCGCCGGCCGTCCATCTCGTCACTCATCCGCTCGTGCAGCACAAGCTGACGCTGATGCGCCAGAAGGATCGCAGCACCAACAGCTTCCGCCGCCTGCTCGGCGAGATCAGCATGTTGATGGCCTACGAGGTCACGCGCGATATGCCGATGCAGATGATCGACATCGAGACGCCGCTGGAGCCAATGCAAAGCCCGGTGATCGACGGCAAGAAGACGGTGTTCGTGAGCATCATGCGCGCGGGTGCGGGCTTCCTCGACGGCATGCTCAACGTCGTGCCCGGGGCCCGCATCGGGCACATCGGCCTGTACCGCGACCCGAAAACGCTGGTGGCGGTTGAGTACTACTTCAAGATGCCTGCCGACATGCACGAGCGGGACGTCATCGTCCTCGACCCGATGCTGGCGACGGGCAATTCGGCGGTTGCCGCGGTCGACAGGCTGAAGGAAACCGCGCCCCGCTCGATTCGATTCGTGTGCCTGCTCGCGGCCCCCGAGGGGCTGCGGCATTTCCACGCCAGCCACCCCGACGTCCCCGTGTACGCCGCTGCCGTCGATCGTCAACTTGACGAGCACGGCTACATCCGGCCCGGACTGGGTGACGCAGGGGACCGCATATTCGGGACGAAGTAGGCCGCATCATCTCCCTCGCTTACCTGAACGGACTCGCGGTCGCAAACCACAGCCCGATGCCGGTCGCGATCAAGAACGCCCCGTCCAGCACGCCCACCATCAGGAACGCCTTGGTTTGCAACCGGTCCATCAGCTCCGGCTGGCGCGCCGACGCT
>DASTGE010000502.1:0-2569 GCA_035719405.1 Burkholderiaceae bacterium | reverse complement strand
TCCAAAAGGCGGGTGGTGTTTCCGGGAATCGACTTGTCGTTGTGTGTGTTGACGTCGCCGATCAGCAGGATGTTGTTGCGCAGACAGCTGTAGTCCTTGTCCTTCGAGCCGCCCTCATGAGGGTCGATCCAGCTGCCGTAGACGGGGAACCCGTCCTTCATCGCGTCGGTCATGCCGTCAGTAGCCTGCGGCGTCGGTGGCAGGCCCTGCAGGTAGCGCAGGCTTTCGTAGTACAGCTCGCCCACCGGATCGTAGGTCTTGTACGTACCGGGCGTGGTGCCGGTGCGGCCGAACTGGTTGAGGTAGTTGATGACGCCGCTCTTGCCCTCCGTCGCTGCATCGGGGTTGGCCACGAACGTTCCGTCGTTCTGGTTCCATTCGATCGCCGCATTGGTCCCGGCCAGCGCCGTTCCGCTCGGGTCGTAGGCCTTCGGCCCGACGTACTTCATCGGAGCCCGAAGCACTCCGCCATAGCGCGACTGGACGTTCTCCATCAGATAGCCGAAGGCAGCCACGCGTACACGGTCGCTGTACTTCTGCAGGTTGCCCACGGGCTTGTAGTTGCCGCTCGGATACTTCAGGCAGCGGTCGATCCGAGGATCGAGCAGATGCCCGCTGCCATCGCTTTCGCAGACCTTGACACGGGCGTAGAAGAAGTTGTCATCGGTGAGCGTGTCGCTGCCGACAGCCGTCGCCATCTCCGATCTGACGCCAAGGTTGCCGTTGTCTCCCGGAGCATCGCAACTGCCCGACATGCTCGTCCCGAAGCTCACCCGGTCGACGCAGTTGGCCACCCAGATGTCTCCACCATAGGTGCCGATCAGCGTGGAGGGCAGGGCGTCGGCCGTGAGGGCCGCGCCAAGCTGCTTGGCGGGAAAGTTCTGGCTGTTCCAGAAGACGGCGGGAAGCACGGCGCGCTGCAGTACCGTGAGGTTGGCTTCGTCGACGATGCGATCACCGCCGGTCAGCCCCAGGCGCAACACATCGATCGCGGAGCTGGTCGCCCAGTTCATGAAGTTGCCGCTGAATCCCGATCCTCCGCATCGCCGCGACGTTGCCGTTCCGATCCGGTCGAAGCGGCTTCTTCCCGGGTTGCTGTCGTTGACGTAGGCATAGCAGCTGTCGGCGTCGAAGTAGCCTATGTACTCAGTGTCCGGAGAGTAGGAGCTGTCGACCGTGGCGCCCGGGGAGGACACGTACTGCGCGCCGACCGTCGGGAACTCCACGGAAAGCGCCAGCGTCAAGGTCGGCTTGTCACGTGTGCCCTTCGCGTACAACGGCTCTGGCGAGAGGTTGACACGGGGGATGGACGGCGGGCTATCGACGCCCAGGGAAAGGAACGAAACGGCAGCCGCTGCCGGCATCAATCCCCAGCGAAGCCAAGGCGCAGCCACGCGTGCGAATGCCCCGCGCCGTCCGTCGGGCCTTGCAGTGATGTTTGTCGGTATCGCGGTCATTTTTCTTTCCTGAAGACCATCTGCACGACGGACTGGATGTCATCACGAGGCCCGAAGCCCATCGCGGTGACACGATAGACGTAGCGCTTCTCTGCATGCACATCCCTGTCGCCAAACAGCTCCGTGTCCGGAAGGGCCTCGATCACGTAGCGTGGCTTCTTCGCGGGCTTCAGACCCACGCTTCCCGCGTCGAAGCTTCGTCCGGTGAAGGCGCCGAACTCCACACTGCTGGAGTCCGGTGCGGTGAGGTCGACCGTGAGCCACACGGGCTTGCCTGAGGCGGAGGGCAGGCAGAGCCCCCGGTCGTTGCCGCTGCTCGAGCTGCCGCAGCCTTCCACGAAGTCGGAAAGGTTGTCAGGGGCAAAGACATTCTTGCGCGTCGCGGTGCCCGGGCCCCGCATGTCGAACTCCGCTTCCATGAGTGCGGCCTCGGCAGATTGCCAAGCCACCTGGTAGTCGCGGTCGTTGCGCGCGCCACGTTCGCCCATGAGCGCCAGCCGTGCGCTGCCGAGGCCGAGCACGCTGATGACGATGAGAAGTGTGAGCACGACGATGAGGGACATTCCCCGCTGTCCGGCTCGCGCCGCTTTGGCCGCCCGCACGCCGGCACCCGGTTCACTGCATGCTCTGGTCATTGCGAAGATTCACGGTGAAGGAAACGACTTGGCGCAGCCGGCTGTCGGCCGAGGGTGTGAAGGCACTGCCGGTGTCGGCGGGCGATGACAGCAATCGCCCCAGCGGGTAGTAGACGCGGCCGGTCTCGGCGCTGCCCTGGACGGAGTTCGGAGGTCCGCGCAAGACCATGCCGATGCGCAGCGTACGGACGCGCCGCCAGTTGCCGTTCGTAGCGACCGGGTCGGCGGCGACATCGAGTTGGTCGGCGCGCAAGTACTGGTCCGGCACACTGTTTGTGGTGCCGCCCGGCGCTGCGCCCGGGGTGACGTTGTCGACGCCGTAGAGCACCTGGAAGCTTTCCACTCCTTGCACCATCGGCACGGTCGTCCAGGTGCCGCCGGACTGCGCAGTGCACATCAATGCGGGCTCGCCGCTCGCACTCCTCGCGACATGGAAGATGCTCACCATGCGCGCCTGGCTGGTCGCGGGAGCGGTTG
>DASTGE010000501.1:0-2130 GCA_035719405.1 Burkholderiaceae bacterium | reverse complement strand
GAGACGATCGAAAACGAGATCCGGCAGGCGGTGCCATCACTGAAGAACCCGCTGCGTCCGACCAACGTGCCGTACTTCAGCGTGCGGCGCGCGGACTTCCCGATGCCCGAACTCGCGGACCTGCTGCTGCAGAAGTACGGCGAAGCGCGCGAGGACGGTGTGCGCCGCCTGTACCGCTTCCCGGTGATCTTTGCCACCGACACCTGGGAATTGCTGATGCCACACAACCTGCAGGTCTGGGCGGCCGGTAAACGCAAGTATTGGGCCGAATACGACGAGGCGGGCGTGCGTCATTGCAAGACCTATGCGGCGGTCCCGAAGGATGCGACGGGCCGGGTGATTCGTCTGTTCGGAGGTCGCAAGGTCATCGACCGCCTGGAGACGGGTGGCCTGTGCGATCCCGAGCAATGCCCGCAATACCAGGACCGGCAGTGCAATCTCGACGCACGGCTATTGTTCATCGTGCCAGGGCTCCCGACCGTCAACCTGATCGCGCTGCCCACTCGAAGCTTTTACAGCATGGAGGGAATCCGCCAGCAACTGCTGCATGTCGCCAGCATTCGCGGCGGGCGGCTGTCGGGCTATCTGCTGGGCCAGCAGACCTTCTGGCTGACCAAGGTCTACAGGGATGTGACGCGCATCGATGACAACGGTGAGGCCGTCAAGGGCGGCGCGTGGCTGATCGAGTTGCAGGCGCCGATCGATGTCGGCAGTCTGTTGTTGACACACAGGCCAGACAGCATCGAAGCGGCAGCAGACGCGGCCTTCGCAATGCTGGAGGGCGGGCCATCACCGGCGTCGACGGACACGACGATGACGATGGCAGCCAACGGTGATCGCCATTCACCGGAGGATTTACCGGACGATTCAGCGCCGGCTTCGGATCCGCGGGCGACGTTGAAGCAATTGCGCAGCGAGGTCGCGGCCGCGCTCGAGCAATACGGGATCGAGGTCGAGACTTTCAAGCAGTTCGCACTCGACACGTGGCGTACCGACGACTGGGGCCGCTCCCCCGAGATCCTCGCCCAGGCCGTCGTACTGCTCAATGAGGTTGGACCGCAACTCATGCGGCTGCGCATGCTGCTGCAAGGCATCGGCGTGCCGGTTGACCGCTACGCGATATATGCAAGTCGGCGCTTTCGACGCGAACACTGGCAATTGCAGTCGGACACGATCGCGCGGGCGATCCGGGAAGTGGAGGCCTCGGCGCCGACCCCGGAGGCATTCATTGCGCTGATCGACAACGAACTCGACGTGGCCTGACGGTTCGGGAGTCATCATGCGCATTGCCCATCTGTCCGATCTTCACTTCGGCGATCCGAAGACCCTGTCCGAGGTTGAACGGTGTACGACGGCGGCGGTCGACGATGCCGTTGCTCGCGATGCCGAATTGGCCGTCATCAGTGGCGATTCGACGGACCATGCGATCGACGTGCATTCGCCATCGTTCCTGGCGCTTGCCCGATTGGTCCGCCGGCTGGCCGACCACTGCCCGGTGCTGATGCTGCAGGGCACGTTCTCGCACGAGCCGCCCGGCACTCTCGACGTGTTCCGCCTGCTTGGCGGCCGGTTTCCGGTGCACGTCGCCGACCGGATCCACCAAGTGGCGTGGTGCGGCAGTGCCGGCTGGGTGGCGAGCGAAGGGTGGCGTTTCAATGACCTGCCGGCCCATGCTCAAGTCCTGTTCAGCTGCGTGCCGACTGTGAACAAGGCGGTTGTCGCCGCGACGGGGGGTCCGCACGCAGCGGCGGAGGCGGTGGGGCAACAGCTGGTGGCGCTGCTGGCCGGCTTCGGTGAGATCAACCGCAGGGCATCCCAGGTAGGGCTTCCTACGGTGGGTGTCTCGCACGGCACGATCAGCGGATGCGTCACCGAGCACGGCGTGCCGATGGCCGGGCTGGACCATGAATTCACGCCCGCCGGTCTGTTCGCAGCTGTTATGACCCGCGAAGATTTCGGCTCACGGTCCCGGCCTATTCGAGGATGAGCTGAGCCCGTTGTCCCGGGACGAAACGGGAAGAACTTGGGCCTCGAGCAAGGCGAAACGCTGATGTTGGCCCGCAATGAACAACGCCGCCAGTGGTCAGCTGGCGGCGTTGAGCAGAGGCGGTGTGCGGTTCAGAACGGCGG
>DASTGE010000500.1:0-4029 GCA_035719405.1 Burkholderiaceae bacterium | reverse complement strand
CGATCCTCGTCGTGCGGATAGAGGTAATCGGACAGCTCCTGTTTGCTGACCACGCGGGGGCGGTTTCTTGCAAGGTATTCGAGCACGCGGTATTCGTAGGTCGTGAGTTCGACGGGCGCATCCTGTACGCGAACCGATTCGGATGTGAGGTCGATCGCAATGGGCCCGGCCTGCAGCACGTTCGTCACCGCCTGTGCAGATCGGCGCAGCAAGGCTTTCACTCTTGCTGCAAGTTCGGGATACTCGAAGGGCTTGGTAAGGTAGTCATCCGCGCCAGCCTCCAGACCGGCGACCTTGTCCTGCCAACTGCTGCGCGCCGTCAGGATGAGGATCGGCAGTTTGCGCCCCTCCTCGCGCAAGCGCTGCACGACGGCGATGCCGGAAAGCTTCGGCAGGCCGAGGTCGACGATGGCCAGATCCACGGGGTATTCGCGTGCCTGGAACAGTCCCTCCTCGCCGTCGGCCGCCTGGTCCACCCGATAACCATCGCCCTCGAGACGTCGCGCGAGGGTCAGGCGCAAAGGCGCTTCATCTTCGACCAGCAACAGGCGCACGGGGTCACGCTTCCAACATTCGAATGGCACTCACATCGGTCGGCCAGAAGCGGCGTCGATGAGGATGACCCTCACCTCGCCCTGCGCGGTCACCACCTTGACGCGCCACACCGGACGGCCGCCCGCTTCCCCCTTTTCGACGGACAACACCCTTCCGCCCGCCATGCGCGCCGCCGCGGCTGCCGCATCATCGCGGCTCACGTCGGCCCACGCCGGAGCGGTGGCGACGACGAGAGCACATGCGAGGGACACGAAGGCTTTCATCGAGGTGATCCTACTGCAGCTCACATCGGGTCGACCGAGACCCGCACGCGCAGGGTCGGGCCCGGCTGCTCATGCATGAAGGTGGAGTACATCTGGCCGCGATACTCGTAGTTCACCCGGTAGCCGGTCAGGCGCTGCTGCATGTCCTGCACGGTGCGGCAGCTGGTGACCTCGCGCGGCACCTGCTCATACCGGTCGCCGTGGTCGCGGTTGGCGATGTTGTCGCCGGTCATCGCACCGACGACGGCGCCGACCGCGGTGGCCGCTTCACGGCCATGTCCGCGGCCAACCTGGTTGCCGAGCACGGCACCGGCGACGCCGCCGATGACGGCGCCACCGTAGTCACGGCTGCTCGTGCGCCGCGTTTCGTTCACCCACTGGCTCGTGCATTCGTTGCGGGGAACAGCGACCGTTTCGTATTGCGGCTCCACGCCACGCACGCGGGCCTGATCGAAGAACGTCTCGGCCTGGGCTGCGCCGGCACAGGCGGCAATCGCGGCGAAGAGGACGACTGACTTTGTCATTGCATTCATGGTGGGGCTCCTTCTCTTTACGATGAAGCCATGTTGCCAGCGCGAGGCTGAACCGGAACTGAACGGGAGCGCCCGTCCTGGTCCGCGTCATCGCAGCAGCGCTTAAGCTCGCGTTCCCATGCGTCCGCCCACCATTGTCGATCCCGCGCTCTTGCGCCAATACGGCGCGGAGACGGGCCGGCATTCGCACGATCACGCGCAAGTGCTGTTCGGGCTGGAGGGCAACCTCGACATGGAGGTCGAAGGCCACGCCGCCTATGTCGATGGGACGTGCGGCCTGGTGGTGCCCGCAGGTGCCACGCACAGCTACCAGGCCGAGCGCGGGGCACGGGTGTTCGTGCTCGATTGCGACCCGGACGCCGGTACCGATCGCCTGCGTCGCTTCGCGCTGCCGCCGGGTTGGCGTTCGCGCCTCATCAGCCGGGAGGTGCTTCTGGCCGCGCTGGGCGAAGCGCCGACTCTCGCGCCGCGACGGCGCATCGACCTCGACGCGCTGTCTGCCTGCATCGACGCGGACCTCGCGCGCGCATGGACGGTCGCCGACCTCGCCCGCTTGTGCCACCTGAGTCCGCAACGGCTGCGCGCCCGCTTTGCCGAAGCCTATGGCATCTCTCCGCTGGAGTTCGTCAGGTCACGCAGGCTCGATCGCGCGGAGCGGTTGTTGCGCCAGGGCTGGACACTGGAGGCCGTGGCCTTGCAGGTCGGCTATGCGTGCGCCAGCGCGCTGTCGGCCGCGATTCGACGCGAGCGGAACACCGGTGCGCGCGAGTTGCGACGTACACCACAAGCGTTGCGCGAAAGTTGAGCCGGACAGGCCCGCCATCATGCGGGCATGAACAAATCTTCCCGCCCTGTCGTCGGCATTGCCTGTGTGCTGGGCGCGGCGTCGCTGTGGGGCACCACCGGAACGGCCCGCGCGCTGGCGGACAGCAGTGTGTCGTCGATGTGGTTCGGCGCCCTTCGTCTGCTGACCGCCGCGGCATTCTTCCTCGTCTTTGCCGCGGCGACCGGCGGCCTGCAACGCAGCGCATGGCGTCGTCTCTCCCCCTCGGACGCCCTCGGCGCAGGGCTGTGCATGGCCGTCTACAACCTCGCGTTCTTCGCGGGCGTGCAAGCCACTGGCGTCGCGGTCGGCACCTCGATCGCGTTGGGCAGCGGCCCGATCTGGGCCGGACTGCTTCAGTCAGGGCTGCAGCGGATGAAGCCTTCGCCTGCATGGTGGGCGGCGACGGGGGTCGCGGTGGCCGGCGGCGTGCTGCTGTCGATCGGCGGGGGAAATGTCCACGTCGGCGTGTCGTGGCACGGAGTCGCGCTCTGTCTGCTGTCAGGGTTGTCGTATGCGGTCTACACGCTGCTGAACAAGCGCATGGTCAGGCAGGCACCGGCTTCGTCGATCACGCTCGCGGCGTTCAGCCTTGCCTCGCTTGTCGCGATCACCGTGGCATTGATCGGGGCCGGCCTGCCCGACCTCGGAGCGCGTGACATCGCAGCGGCAGGGTACACGGGCATCGTGACGGCCGGGGTCGCGTACCTGCTGTTCAGCCACGCGCTGCATCACATCTCCCCCGCCACCGGCGTGACGCTTGCGCTCGGAGAGCCTGTGGTCGCCTTTGCGCTCGCGGTCTTTGTGCTCGGCGAGCCCGCCGGGGCCGCTTCCTTGGCAGGGCTCGCGCTCGTTGTCGCCGGTGTGCTGGGCGTGGTCCGGGCCGAGCTGGGGGGCAGGCGCCACGCCATCTCTTCTCACGCGCCGCGAGTGGACGCCGCAGGTTGAAGACCCGCTGATACATCGTGTCCGGCCGTGGACGACCCGGCGGAAACGCCCCTTGCCGTCGACACGCCCTTCTCAGCACTTCTCGAAAGCGGCACCAGCAAGGTCAGCAGCACCCCAAGTCCACCCATGCCGGCCAGCACGTAGAAGATGGTGTCGAGCTTCAGTCCGGTGGAGATCAGGAGGCTGCCGAGCATCGGGCCCGAGATGCCTCCGAGTCGTCCAAACCCGGCGCACCACGCCACTCCGGCGGCCCGTACATTTGTACGATAGTAGTTGGCAACGAAGCCGTAGATCAACGTCTGCGTGCCGCTTGTGCCCAGCCCGACGATGGCCACGATGGCGAGCAGCGCCGCGAGCGGGAAGCCGAGGGTCAGCAGCAAGAGCGCCACGGCTCCCGTCGCGAAGGAGCATGCAACGACCGGCTTCGGGCCGAATCGATCGGCAGCGCGTGCTGCGGCGAGCGCCCCGAACAGCGATCCACCATTGAGCACGAGAAGGAACGACAGCGAGCCCTTGGCCTGGAAACCGGCACGAAGCATCAACTCCGGGAGCCAGGTGTTGAGCGAATACACAAGCACCAGGCCGGTCGCGCTCATCAGGCCGAGCACGATGGTCGGGAACAGATAGAGCCGTCCGAACAGACCGACAAAGCCGGCCTTGTCGACACCGCCTGTCGATGCCTTCGCCTGTGCCGCCGGAGGGACGATCGGGTCTGGAAGCGGAATGCCGGTGCGCGCCGAGAGCCTCTTCGCTTCCTCCATGCGGCCTCGCGATGCAAGCCACGACACCGACTCCGGCATCTTGAAATACGCAAGCGGCAGGAGCGTAACCAGCGGAAGCGCACCCATCCAGAACAAGCCACGCCAGCCGATATGCTCCATCAGCACGATCGCGAGCAGCGCCGCGA
>DASTGE010000499.1:0-7465 GCA_035719405.1 Burkholderiaceae bacterium | reverse complement strand
CCTCGGAGGTCGTGTGCCGTGACATTGCACGCAACGGCCTGGTCGCTGCCTGCTTCAGCCGGCCGAGCACGCATCAAACGGTGCAACTCAAAGGCCGCGACGCCCGCCCGGCACTCGCGACACCGCACGATGTCGCCATCGCCCGGCGCTGCCTGGACCTTCTGATCGACGATCTGCTGCCGCTTGGCTTCGAGCGTCGCATGCTCGAAGCCTTCTTCTGGGGCGACCCCGCCGACCTGATCGCCATCCGCTTCACGCCCGACGCCGCATTCGCGCAGACGCCGGGTCCGGGTGCCGGCGCAGTGCTTCGGCAATGAGGGTGTCGCCAGCGCCCCCTTCTTTTCCCCCGCATCACCGTTCCCAGCCCAAGCCCGATGCAGCCCGTCACGCTCGATGCGATCCGCTCGTGCCTCGAAGGCGCGATTCCCGCCACGGTCGCCACCTGCTCGACCGATGGCATTCCCAATGCCACCTACGTATCGCAGATGCAGTATGTCGATGCCCGGCATGTCGCGCTGTCGTACCAGTTCTTCAACAAGACGCGCGAGAACATCCTTGCCAATCCTCAGGCGACTGCATTGGTGATCGAGCCCACGACCGGCGCGGCGTACCGGCTCGATCTGCTGTACCTGCGCACCGAAACGGCAGGTGCGCTGTTCCAGAGCATGAAGGCCAAGCTCGCGGGGATTGCCTCGCACACCGGCATGACTGGGGTGTTCAAGCTGCAGGGGGCCGATGTCTACCGTGTGCTGGCGGTCGAGCAGGTGCCCGGCTCGGTCGTCGAGAGCCCTGCGCCCGCACGCAATCTTCTCAACGCACTGCGCCATGCCACCGTTCAGCTTGCCGAATGCGGCAGCCTCGAAGCCTTGTTCGACCAGACCCTGGCATTGCTCGGAAGCGAGTTCGGGATTGCGCATGCCCTGCTGCTGATGGCCGACGAGGCGCAGCGGCGGCTCTACATCGTGGGAAGCCGGGGCTATGCCGCCACCGGCGTCGGTTCGGAGATCGCGTTCGGCGACGGCGTCATCGGCGTGGCGGCGCAGTACCGCACGTCGATTCGCGTCAGCCATGCGACCGTGGAGTATGCATATGGGCGGGCTGCGCGTGACGGTGCGGTCGCACAGGCGATGCAACTGGAGCCGGAGATCCCGTTTCCGGGGCTGGCCGAGCCGCACAGCCAACTCGCGGTACCGATCCTCGCGGCCGGGCGCCTGCTCGGCGTGCTGTGCGTGGAGAGCCCGCAGGACCTGCGCTTCACGTATGACGACGAGGACGCGCTCGTCACGCTGGGCGCACAGCTCGGTGTGCTGATCTGCGGCCTGCAGTGCGACGCCGACGCCGGCCATTCGGAGAGTGCGACCGGGTCATCGTCGGACATCGTACCGCGTGGCGAGCCCGTCGAGGTGCGGCACTATCGGGCCAACGACAGCGTCTTCCTCGGTGGCGAATACCTCATCAAGGGCGTTCCGGGCGCGATCCTCTGGAAGCTGCTCACGACCTGGAGCACCACGGGCCGCTGCGATTTCAGCAACCGTGAGCTTCGCATGTCGCCCGAACTGCGTCTGCCCGAGATCAGTGACAACCTGGAGGCGCGCCTGATTCTGCTGCATCGCCGGCTGGCTGAGCGCTGCCCGCAGCTGGCCATCGAGAAGACCGGGCGCGGGCAGTTCAGGCTCAACGTCTCACGATCGGTGAAGCTCGTCGAGATGGCGTGAGGCGTGCGCCGGATGACGACGATCAGGCCGAGCGCGCGGAGGGCAGCGCGGCGGGGGACGCAGCGGTCGCCGCGGACGTGCCCGAACGCTGCAGAAGCACCGTCAGCACGAAGATCGCGACGGCGCACAGGACTGCGATGCTGCTGATTGCCACGACCGGCTCGGCGCTCGGGTGTCCCAGTAGCACGCCGGCCAGGCTGGCCATCATGACCGGCAGCGAGAGGTTGTACAGCCAGAAGTGAAGGCGTGCGGCACGGGATTGCGCTGCTGCGGGGAACAGGTGGTAGACCGCACCTGTGAGCGCCATCGAGACCCAGCCGAGCAGATTGAGGTGCACGTGAAGCCCGCGCAGGCGGAAGTCATGGCTTGCGGCCATCACCACACCGAGCGCGACCGCGGTCAGGAAGTACACCAGCGCAATGCGGATCCAGCGTTGGGCAAAAGGGCATGCGTTCATGTCGATGCTCCTCGTCCACTCATACGCCGAGGGCCAGGCTCAACTTGCGCCATCCGCGTCCGCCGAGCAGCGGACGGATGAGGCCGAGCACTTCCTCGAACACCGCTACGGGCGCATTGGCGCGCATGCCCTGAAGCATCGCGGCCCGCTCGCCGGGGTTCATGTGCGGCAGCATCCAGCGCAACGACAGCCGCATTTCGTCGGGCGCCAGGCTGGAGACGATGCGGTGCTCGAGCGCGCGGATCTCGTCGTCGCTGTGCGTGGCCCACAGCACTTCGTTGTGTCGCGTCTCCTCCTGCAGCATGTGTTCGAAGTTGTGGCCGACGAAGACGGACAGCGCGCGGTATAGCGCCTGAGTCTCGCCAGGATCGCCCGCAATGCGGGTCAGCTGCTCGCGCAGTGCGGCGATGTCGGCCTTGTGCTGAACGTGATCGTCCGAGATCGTCGCGCTGGAGCCGGGCCGGCGAGCCTCCATGGCGGAATGGATCACATGGTTCTCGTGCTTGAGGTGGCCGGTGCAGATGTCGAGCAACGCACGCACTTCCTCTGTGACCTCGGCGACTTCGTCAGGGTCGTGAGGGTCGAGGCGTCCGACGCGCACCAGCGTGTGCGTCATGAAGGCACGCAGGCCCTTGTGGATGAAGGCGTAGATGTCGTAACGGGGGAGGGATGTCATCGAAAGGCTCCGGCTGCTTAGGGTGTGCATGGTTCGCGCGAAATCCATGCCCTGCACGATACGCAGCCGCGCCTTCCGGCATTCGTAAATCTTGGCTCGGGGAACCTTAAGAACTTCCTAAAGCCGCCCAAACACGCGCTACTCAGCGCACGAGCAGGACCGGCACCTGGCATGCGGCGAGCACGCGCGTGGCGACCGAGCCCAGCACCGCATTGACAACCGAGCTGTGCCCGTGCGAGCCCATCACCACCAGGTCGTACCGTCCGCTCCTTGCCTCCGCCGCGATGGCGTCTCCGGCGTGCCCGGCCACGAACAGCGGCTTCAGGTTCCAGCGATGTTGAGCGGCATACGCCTTGACAGGCTCCAGCACCTCGGCGGCCTGCTCCCGGTGATATCCCTCGATGTCCTCGTGGCTCAAGAACGCCGCCGCCCGTGCGGGAATGGGCGGTACCGCGGTGATCGCCGTGTACTCGTGGCTGGGCCCAAGCAGTTCGTCGTGCGCACCGATGTAGGCCAGCATGCGCTTGGTGTACTCGCTGCCGTCGACGGCGATGAGGATCTTCATGTTCGCTCCTGTCTTGGTCCTGGTGGGGGTCGGGCAATGTCCTTTGAGAGAGGACGCGAAGCCGAAGTTTAGTCACGCGGGCGCGCCCGCTGCGCTCATCGCTTCCGGCTCACGGACAAGCAGCACCGGCACCGGACTCGTCCTGACCACCAGCTCGGCTTCACTGCCGAGTGCGAGACGGTTGAAGCCGCGCCGGCCGTGCGTGCCCATCACGATCAGATCGCAGCCGCGCCCTGCCGCCTCGGCGATGATCGCATCGGCGGGACGCTCTCGCGTCACCTCGCGCATGATCGTCTGCGCCGCCACACCCGTCTCACCGGCCGCCTGTTTCGCCCGCGCCAGCAGTGCGCTGCCGTAACGGTGCATGCGCTGCAGCCGCTCATCATAGGCGCTCGCCGACGAAAGCTCGCCAAGCACCGGGAAGCCGTCGATTACATGCAACAGCACCAGCTCGGCGTCCTGCTCCGACGCGAGCGCAATGCTTTCGCGCAGACCGCGCTCGGCCGTGGCGCTACCGTCCAGGGGAACGAGGATCTTGCGGTACATCGGGCTCGGGCAGGATGAGTGTGATGGGTGCAGTCTAGGCATCCGGTCCGCAGACGGGCTTGAGAACGATCAAAGTGGGGGAGCGGCACCTTCGACTTTGTCTGGGCCTTTCCGGGCGTTATCGCGTTTCTGAGTGGCTGCAGGTGCCGCGAAAGGAGGTATCGTCGCCGGGTCAAGCCAGAGAAGAACCAAAGGAGCTTCGCGATGTTGTTCAGGCAACTCTTCGAGCGGCTGTCGTGCACGTATACCTATCTGCTGGGCTGCGAGGAGACGGGGCAAGCGGTGCTGGTGGACCCGGTGGTCAACATGATGGAGCGCGATCTCGCCTTGCTGCGCGAGCTCGGCCTCAAGCTCGCCTGGACGCTGGACACCCACATCCACGCCGACCACATCACCGCGGCACTTCATTTGAAGGAGCAGATCGGCAGCCGCATCGCGTCGCCGGGTATGGATGGACTGTCCTGTGCCGATCACTTCCTCGAAGACAAGGTTCCGTTCGAGGTGGGCAGCGTTCGCATCGAGCCGCTTCACACCCCCGGCCACACCGACAGCCACTTTTGCTATGCGCTCGCTGACCGGGTGCTCACGGGCGATGCGCTGCTGATCGACGCCTGCGGGCGCACCGATTTCCAGAACGGTGACGCGCGCACGCTCTACCGCAGCGTACGCGAGCGGCTGTTCGCGCTGCCTGACGATTGCCTGGTTTACCCCGGGCACGACTACAACCATCGCCATGTGTCCACGATCGGACAGGAGCGCGAGCGCAACCCTCGGCTCGGCGGCAACAGGACGGTCGAGGACTTCGTCTCGCTGATGGCCGGGTTGAACCTTCCTTACCCCAGGTTCATTGACTACGCCGTCCCCGGAAACCGCCGGTGCGGCGTTTGCCCCACGGACCTTCCCGAGAACATGAAGGCCTATTGCCACAGCATGACGCTGAGTCCGCAAGGCTGATCAAAGCGACGCGGAACAGGTTCGGGCAATGTGGGGCGCCATTCATTTCAAATCGAAGGCAAGGCGCAACGTGACAGCAATGGCGCAAGCCAATGGCGAACATTGAAGCAGCCGCAGATGGCGCGACGCGGCGAACGCGGCACGACAACGATCTTGATTCAGCCTTGTCTCATGCTTCGTCGTTCAGCCGCGTGATTCCCATCGCCTTGAGCACGTGCTTCTCGAAGACCGGCTCCGATGAGCCGTTCTTCATCTTGTAGAGGAAATACTTTTCGAAGGCGATCTTCGCCAGGTGCACCCACTTGCCCTTCTTGAACCAATTGACGTTGCGCGGCGGGATCTGGGGCAGGGCTACGAAGGCGGCGCCGGTATCGCCCATGTCGGCCAGGCAGATGGCGTTCCAGCTGCCCTTGGCCACGGCAGGCTCGCCCTTCAGATCAGCGGCAATGTTGCGGACAATGGCGGTGACCATCGTCTCGATCATGTAGCCCGTCTTCGGTGCCCCGGTGGGCACCGGCGTGGTTTCCACCGGCGGGATGGCCACGCACACGCCGGCGGCGAACACATTGGGATAGGCGCGGCTGCGCTGGTGCTCGTCAATGAGGACGAAGCCGCGCGGATTGCAAAGGCCCGGGACGGCCGCCACCGGGTCGATTCCCTTGAATGCCGGCAGCATCATGCTGAAGGCAAAGGGAAGCTCGTGCTGCTTGCGGAGCTGGCCTTGTTCGTCGAGCTCGTCGACGAACATCTTGCCGGCCTCGATGCGCGTGACTTTCGCGTTCGTGATCCACCGCATGTCGCGGCTGCGCAGTTCGCTCTCCAGCATCGATTTCGAATCGCCGACACCCGCAAGGCCGAGGTGGCCGATGTAGGGTTCGGGGGTGACGAAGGTGATTGGCACCTTGTGGCGCAGCTTGCGCTTCTGCAGGTCGCGGCTGAAGATGCACGCGAACTCGTAGGCGGGGCCGAAACACGAGGCTCCGGGCATCGCTCCGATCACTGCCGGCCCTGGCTCCTCCAGGAAGCGCTGGTAATGGCCCCAGGTGCGCTCGGCATGGTCAATGGCGCAGATCGAGTGCGTATGGGCTTCGGGCCCGCTGCCCGGGACCTCTTCGAAGGAGAGCTTGGGGCCTGTCGCGATGACGAGGTAATCGTAGGTCAGCCACTCACCGTTCTTCAGCTCCAGCGAATTGCGTTCGGCTTCGATGCGGACAACCGGCTGTGCGATGAAGTCGATGCCCTTCTTCTGCAAGGCCGGACGGATGGGCAGCGTGATCTCAGGGCGTTGGCGCCATCCCACAGCGACCCACGGATTGGAAGGAACGAACTGGAAGTAGTCGACCGGGTTGACGACCGTGATCCGGTGCTGTGAACCCAAAGCGTCCCTCAGCTCGAAGGCGGCTGGCATTCCGCCGATGCCCGCGCCTACGACCACAATGTGTGCCATGCTGGATCTCCTCATTGTTAGGGATGGTCAGTTTGGTTTTGGCTTTCCCGCTGGCCCCGTTTTGGCGCGCAAGTATTTAGCTACTTACCTAAAGAGTCAACATTTTTCCCTCCAACACCCGCAGACTCCTCTTCCGGGCATGATTGGCCGCAGATGGAAAACCTACCGCCCCAAGCGCTAGATCAGGTTGCAGCGTACTTCCGGGCCCTGTCGGAGCCGACGCGCCTTCGCATCATCAACCTGCTGCGCGAGGGCGAGCGCAGCGTGGGGGACATCGCGGTGCTCTTCGGCTTCACGCCCGCGAATATCTCGCGACATCTTTCGTTTCTGATGGCACACGGCCTCGTCGAGCGCGAAAGCCGCGGCAACTCGGTGTATTACCGGATTGCCGACGAGTCGGTTTATGACTTATGCGAGCTCGTGTGCGGCAGCATCGCGCGGCGTCTGGAGCAGCGGGCCGATGAGCAAAGGGCTTTCGTCCGGCTGGCGGGGAGCCGGGGCAGGCAAGGACGCCGAACGCTGTAAAGCCGCGGGAGCCGGGGCGTATTTCGCACGTCTGTTTCCCCAATCGAGACGTGCTGCATCGCGGGACTTTATTCGGCGTCGTCCTGACCAAGTCAGCTCCGAGTCAGCTTTGAGTCGCGGTGGCCTTCACGAGAAGCACCGGCACGTTCGATGTCCGTATCACGGCTTCGGCATCGCTGCCCACCACGAGGCGATCGATGCCGCGGCGGCCGTGTGTGCCCATCACGATGAGGTCGCAGCCGGCCTCGGTGCTTTCATGCACGATGGCTTGTGCAACGCGCAACGCGGCTCCCTCTCGCAGCACCGTCTTTGCTTGCACGCCTGCTTGTTGCGTTGCAGCAAGCGCTTCGTTCAGCAGGGCTTCTCCCTGTGCACGCATTTCGCGGCGCACCGGCTCGAACGCAGTGGGTGCGGCCGCAGATTCGAGCAGCAGCGGATAGTCGTCGAGTACGTGCAGCAGGCGCAGCGTGGAACCATCGACAAGGGCAAGTCCTATTGCTTCCTGCAACCCGCGACGCGAGGTCTCGCTGCCATCGACGGGGACGAGGATTTTCTTGTACACGGCAAGTCTCCCTTTCTC
>DASTGE010000498.1:0-4883 GCA_035719405.1 Burkholderiaceae bacterium | reverse complement strand
GTCACCCTGCACGTTCACCACCGCGTCGTCCCCTGCCAGTCCGAGCTGTTCACATGCTTCGGCAAGGCGGTCGCTTCCGCTGGCGTGGTCGGTGCGGGTCTGCAGCGCCTCGACGCCATGCTGTCGGCATGCATCGACGACGGAAATGTCGTCTGCCGCGACCACCACGCGGGCAGCGGCCGACGCTGCCGCCCTGCGCGCGACGCATACCACCATCGGGAGTCCGCAAAGATCTGCCAGGGGCTTGTTCGGAAGCCGCATGGACGCCAGACGCGCAGGAATCAGGACGACGAAGTTCACTTGGCCACTCTGATGCGCGGATCAATCTGCGGCCGAGGGCGTGGCGTCGGCGTGCGGGTCCAGAGCTCGCGCTTCCTGCTCGAGCATGATGGGAATGCCGTCGCGGATCGGAAAGGCGAGGCGGTCAGCATGGCAGACAAGCTCGACGCCTTGCAGCTTTGCATCGCGCAGCATTTCGAGAGGGCCTTTGCAGATGGGGCAGACGAGCAGTTCGAGCAGGCGGGTGTCGAGCGTCATGATCGGGGCGGCATGGCGGCGGGCAGCCGGGCCAGCAGTGCATGCAACATGGGGGAGGGCAGGCGTAAGTCTAGCGTCACTACCCACACGCGCGTTCCCGGCGCAATGCGCTCGGCCCTCAGCTTCACTGCGTCCTTTTCGGTGACGACGACGTCCCGCGCCTCTGACGGCCAAGGCAGATGATCGAAGCCATGATGGTCGGGCAGCGGGCAACGGCGTACTTGCAGCCCTTGCGCTTCGAGCATCGCGAAGAACTTCCCGGGTGCCGCGATGCCCGCGACGGCCCAGACCTCGCGTCCCTTCAGGGCATGCAGGGTCGCCAGTCGAGGCTGACCGCCTTGCCACCAATCTTCCAGCGCCGATGCGCCAGCCAACGCACGCTCAGTCTGCCAGCCAGGAAGGGGCGCGGTGGGGCCAGGCGCGTTGTACAGCACGAGAGTGTCGTCGTGAAGACGCACGGGCAGCGGCCCCCGCAGCGGCCCCGCGGGCAGCAGCAGGCCGTTGCCCGCGCCGCGGTCGTCGAACACGATCACCTCGACGCTTCGCGGGAGTCGCCAATGCTGCAGTCCGTCATCGGAAACCAGGATGTCGACCTCCGGATGCTCGGAGCAGAGCCTGCGGGCAACGCTTGCACGGTCCCGATCGACGTAAACGGGTACGCCCGTGCGCAGCCGAATGAGCAAGGGCTCGTCGCCGACTTCGCTTGCGCGGCTGCCGATATCGACCTTCATCGACCCTCTGCCAGCCCGGCCATAGCCGCGCGAAATCACCGCCGGCCGGTAACCCTTTGCCTTCAGCGCCTGCACCATCGCGATCACCACGGGTGTCTTGCCCGCGCCTCCGACGATGAGGTTGCCCACGACAATGACCGGAACAGGAAGGTGCCCGCGTTGTTTTGTGCCAATGCAACGGTGGAGTGCCGCTACGACGCGGTAAACGGTCGCCAGGGGTTGAAGGAGGCGACTGATCAGGAGCGGTCGCTTCTCCCACCAGGCGTGCTGCAGTCGATCGCCGAAAGTCATTGCGCGTGAACCGGGCGCGGATTTCTGCCGCCCAGGCTTCTAGGCGCCTCCCTAAGGCGATCCCGCGCCATTAGGTGTCTGAGCCGCGAAGGTGAGCCTCGCCAATCCGACGCGCCGTGCGGCGTCGAGCACGTTGAGAACCGACTGATGCGTCGCAAGCGCATCGGCTGCGACGATCACGATCGCGTCGTTGCGTCCCTTGGAGGCCGCCGCAAGTTCCATGGCGAGCGCGTCGACGCTGCGCCCTTCGACAGGATGCCGGTTCACGAGATAGCGCCCATCCGATGCGACGGCCACCACGATCTCGGCCGGCTTCTCGCGCATCTTTTCGGCGTCGGCCGCGGGCAGCGTCACCTGCAGTTCCGTGAAGCGCGAGTATGTGGTCGACAGCATCAGGAAAATCAGGATCACCAACAGCACGTCGATGAATGGGATGAGATTGACCTCCGGATCATCCCGGCGATGCTTGCGAAATCGCATCAACCGCCCGCTCCGTTCGAAGGTGCGCGCGATGCACAGCGCAACAGGTGCGGCACCATCCGCTCGGCCGCCTGCTCCATCTCGAGAGTGAACTGGTCGACCCTGCCGCGGAAATAGCGGTAGAACATGAGCGAGGGGATCGCGACGATCAGCCCCATCGCCGTGTTGTAGAGCGCGACCGAGATTCCGTGGGCAAGCACGGCGGGATTGCTGCCGGCCGTGGGCGACTGGGACCCGAAGATGTCGATCATGCCCACGACCGTGCCGAAAAGGCCGAGCAGCGGTGCCACTGCCGCAATGCTGCCCAGCGTGTTGAGGTAGCGCTCGATCCTGTGCACGGCGGCCCGGCCGGCGATTTCGAAACTCATCCGCAATCCCTGCTCGCTGACGTGGGGCTCGGCGATGATGGTGCGCAAGCCGCTCGCCAACACCGAGCCAAGCTCGGAACCGCTTGCCAACCGGTTGACCACATCATGCGCAGGAAGGTTCGCGCGAGTCACCTTGAACACTTCGTCGACGAGACTCGGTGGCGCGACCCGAGACGCGCGCAGGCTCGACAGGCGCTCGATGATCAGCGCCAGCGCGACGATGGAACACAGTATCAACGGCCATATTGGCCAACCGGCGGCTTGTATGATCGAAAACAAATCGCGACTCTCCCGCTTGCCCTGACTCCAGGAGGCGCGATTATGGCGCGGCCATCGGTCCCCTCCCTTTACCGCAGCCGGTGAAAGTAATCCACCGAAATCGACCGAACCTGTGGACAACTTTGTGGGCAAGTCGGTGTGCTACTGCAGCAAAGCGTGGATTTGCGGGGCCTGGAACGTTTTGCCTAAAGTTTGAGCAGAAAAAATACATTGAGAATCAATGACTTGCACCATCGTGACATGCGGATGACGGGTACTCGGGTGAGTTCGGTGAGTATTCGGCCACTTGTGGAATTCCGGCGCTTCCAGCAAGGCGGGGCGCCCTCGTGATGTACGAGCCTTCAGAAGCAGTCGCACGTCGTCCGTGGAGCGTGGCCGCGCTGCTGCTTGCGGCCAACGACGCACTCCAGGCCCGCTTCGGCGCGTGCGCGGTCCGGGGCGAACTCTCCGGCTTCACCCGCGCTGGCAGCGGTCACTGCTACTTCACCCTCAAGGATGCCGACGGCAGCCCGGCGACGCTTCGCTGCGCCATGTTCCGCCGTTCCGCGTCGCTGCTCGATTTCTCCCCTCGCGATGGGCAGCAGGTCGAGCTCCGAGGACGCATTGCTGTGTATGAGTCGCGCGGTGAGCTGCAGTTCGTGGCCGAGGCGATGCTTCGAGTGGGCGCCGGGACGCTCTACGAGGAATTCCTGCGACGCAAGGCCAGACTCGAGGCTCAGGGCCTGCTCGACGCGTCCCGCAAGCGGTCGCTGCCCGCGTTCCCGACGCGCATCGGCGTGATCACCTCGCTCGATGCGGCTGCACTCCACGATGTGGCCACGACGATGCAGCGTCGGGCGCCTCATGTGGAGGTCATCGTCTATCCCAGCGTCGTGCAAGGCGCCGATGCGCCTGTGGCTTTGGTCGCCGCACTGTCCAGGGCGGCGCGACGGGCCGAGGTCGAACTCGTGCTCCTGTGCCGCGGCGGCGGCTCCCTCGAAGACCTTTGGGCCTTCAACGATGAGCACGTCGTGCGCGCAATTGCCGCCTCGCCGATACCCGTGGTGTGCGGCATCGGGCACGAGACCGATGTGACGCTGGCCGACCTTGCGGCCGATGTCCGCGCCCCGACGCCGACCGCTGCGGCTGAACTGGCCGCGCCCTCGCAATCGGAATTGCTTGGGCAGTTGCGCGGCTGGGCTGTGCGTGCGCACCGTGCGGCCCAGCGCCAGCTGGAGGGCCGCGAACTGCGGCTCGATCAAATCTCGCTGAGGCTGGCCCGTCCTGCGCAGCTGCTCGGAGGCCATCTGCAAAGGCTGGGGCGCCACGACGAGCGACGACGCAATGCGCTTGTCCTGGCCTTGCAACTGCAGGGCCGCAGGCAGGACGAGGTGGCCGCACGCATGCTGCGGGCAGCCCGCGCCCACGTTCAGCGCTGTGCAGCGCGTCTCGATACCCTGCAGGCCCGCCTGCACGCCCTCGATCCCCGGCAGGTCCTGTCTCGCGGGTATGCGTGGATCATGAACGAGCAGGGCCGGGCCGTCGTCTCTGCAAAGGAACTGCAGCCGGGCGATTTGTTGAGAGCGGTCTGGGCGGACGGGTACGCACATGCGCGGGTGCTCGACGTGAACCTGGAAGCGCCTGAAGGTTGATCGGCGCCGTTGGAAGGGCGATCCCGACGGTACTCCGAGGGGCTTGCTGGCCGTGCCTACAATGACGCCGCTCTTTCCCCAGGGACCGCTCACCGCGCGGGCTTCACAAGTCGAAAGGAATCCAGATGGAACATACGCTGCCCCCGTTGCCTTATCCGCATGATGCGCTCCAGCCGCACATGAGCCGCGAGACGATGGAGTACCACCACGACAAGCACCACAACGCCTATGTCGTGAACCTCAACAACCTGCAAAAGGGCACCGAATTCGAGAACATGAGCCTGGAGGACATTGTCAAGCGGTCCTCCGGCGGCATCTACAACAATGCTGCGCAGGTGTGGAACCACACCTTCTTCTGGCAGTGCATGAAGCCCAACGGCGGCGGCGAACCGCAGGGTGCACTCGCGCAGGCGATCAACGCGAAGTGGGGGTCTTACGCAGCCTTCATAGTCGTTCGAGAGTCCCACTTACTACTAGTTACTGCCCAGTAGGATATTGATCCGTCCTAGCAGTCGGGCACTTGCTGGGCCTAAGCAAGGCTAGACGGTCGCTGCCTTCACGGGTTC
>DASTGE010000497.1:0-7059 GCA_035719405.1 Burkholderiaceae bacterium | reverse complement strand
AAGCCGCGCAGCGGAACCTTGCTGTCGAGCATGAGCTTCAGCTCGATCGTATCCCCGACTTTGGCTTCGGCGGGGCCGCTCCATTGGAACTGAATCGCCGGCGCAGCGGGAGTCGAATCGTTCGGGGCCGTCAGAGCTGCGCCATAGGTACTTGGTACGCCGACTGTGCCGGGAGAGCCAAGTGTGCTGGCGGTGTCAGCAACTGCCGCGCCCTTCGCCGGTTCACCCGCTTCGGCAAGCGTCCGCACGCCACCGACGGGTCGTAAGCGAGGCACCGCCTCTGTTCCCACCCACAGTTCCGTCTCGCTTGCCGGCGGACGGCGAATGTTGCGCAGGATGCGGGGCGTGATGGCGAGCACGAGCTCGGTGCGGTGCCCTTCGTCGTGCTGATTCGAAAACACTCGGCCGAGCACAGGCAGATCGCCCACGCCCGGAATTCGACTCGAACTGCTCCGGTCCTCGCGATTGATCAGTCCAGCGAGCAGTTGCGTCTCGTTGTCATGCAGGCGCAAAAGCGTGTTCGCATTGCGTGTGCTGATCTGATAGGCCAACGTGCCCGATGATGTCGAGACGGCAGCCCCCAATGAGCTCACTTCAAGCCCGACCCTGATCGCGACTTCATCATCGGCATAGACCGTCGGCTCGACGTCGAGCTTCAGCCCAACATCGAGGTAGTTGACCGAGTTGGACACAAAGCCTTGCTGGCCTTGCGTGCTCGTGACAACCGGGATCTTGTCCCCGACCATGATCTTCGCCTTCTCCTTGTTGCGAACCCGAATCTTCGGGTTCGCCAATGTGCTGATGTCACCCACCTCGCGCTTGAAGTTGATCAGCAGGCTGGAAATGCCTACCCCGACACGGCTCCACGGCAATCGGTTGAGGTTGCTTACAGTCAGGCCATCGGCTCCCGAGGGGGCCAGCGGTGTCAGCGAAAACGAGTCCGGGAACTTGATGCCGAGTTCGGTCAGCCGGGATGCGCTGATCTCCATTACCTCGACTTCGAGAAGCACTTCCGGCTCCCCGGCGTCGTACAAGGAAATCAGTCGTTCGGCCAATTCAATATTGTCCGGCGAATCGCGCAGCGCCAGCATGTTGCTTCGTTCGTCGACAAAAGGTTCGTGGGTCTTCAGCATCGACTTCACGAACGCCGCCGCACCCTTGGCTTCCGCGCTGGCCAGGTAGAACACCCGGACGATCTGCTCCTGGTACTCGCGTTGCTTCTCCGGTGTGTTCTGGTAAATCACGATCGTCCGCTCATCGAGCACCTTCTTCGCGAGCTGGTTGGTGCTGACGATCAGATCCAGCGCATCCTCGACTTTGGCTTGACGCAGATAGACGGTCACATGAATGTCGGATCTGACATCCTTGTCGATGACGAAATTGATGCCGCTGTGGCGTGACACGACATCGAGTACCGTGCGCAGACTCGCATCGCGGAAGTCCAGCGAAATCGGACGACCTTCTGCGAGCACCGTACGTGAGGAGACGACGCGGGCTTGACGCTGTTCCATGTCCAGCCGCCGCTGAAGCGCCAACAACCCCGGATGGCGCGGGTTGTCCTTCAGCGCCTGCTCCGCGACGCGCAGCGCCATGTCAGGCCTTTTCTTCGCCACCCATTGCTCGCCCTCGGCAAGTGCCGACTGTTGGCGCCGAGCGATGTCGAGCTCGCTTAATAGCGCCGCGACTCGGTCATTCTGCGGATCCAATTCCCGCGCCCGTTGCAGGAGCTTCTGGGCGTCGTCGAGTTTCCCGCCCGCCACCAGCACGTTGGCATCGGCCACGAGCCGGCCCAGTGCCTCGCCGCGCGCCTGAATCAGGCCGCTGCGCAGCAGTGGACTGTCCGGATGATCTTTCAGTCCCGCTTCCAGCACGCGCAGGGCATTTTCGTAATTGCCGCCCGTCAGCGACCTCCGCGACTCGTCGCGAATGCGTTGCTCGGCGCAGCCCGCGAGCGCGAGAAGCAAGGCGAGCACGACCGCGTACCAGCGGAAAGGTACACGCTGCGACGTCACGACGGAGGCTGCGAACGGGTTCATCGAGCGGAAGAAGACGAAACGACGGCAACGTCGTCGGGGATTGGAATCGGGATGCTGACGCGCGCACCCAGAGGGGGGTAATTGAGGCCTATCGCCTCCGCCGTAATCGCCTCGATGACATATCCCTCATCAAGCCGCGTCCCCACGGAGACGAGCACGTCACCGCTGCCCGCACTCAAGTACACCCGCCTGTGTCCAGACGGATCGGTCATCTGGCCAAGGTAGCGATAGGTCATCGGCGGAGGAGCAGGCGGCGCTTCATACGCGGGGCCGACGAAGGAGTTTGGCGGTGGAGCCGGCGCGAGCGCAGGTGCCGGTGCCGGTGCCGGTGGAGGTGTAGGCTGCAGGCCAACGAATGGATCGAAGTTCGGAGGATCGAGCTCGGGTCTGGACAAGTTGTGCGGCAACTCGGTAACAGCCAGCCGGGCGCCAACAGGCCTTTGTGCGGCAATGGGAACTTGTTCGCCGCCCGATAGAGGCAACATGGGTGAGGTCGCCTCGACCGCTGCGGGTTCCTGCGCGCTTCGTTCAGGCCAATACAAGGCCAGCACCGATAAAGCGGCGCTCGCAATCAGGGACCATTTAAGGCTTGCGCGCATCTGCTTCACATCGCGGCCCTACCGATTGCCCGGTGCGCCTTCTCCACCGGGCGCCTGCAACTGGGAAAAAACGATTTCGCCCTGCAAGTCGCCGCTTGGTAAGACGCGCCTCAACTTCACGTTCTCGACGACGACCGAGGGGTTGCGTTCGATAAGCTCCGCGATCCTGCGCTTCATATTGCCGTAGCTGCCTTGCAGTGTCACCGCAAAAGTCTGCCGACCCAGCGTTTGAGGGGTGGCGTCGCGTACGGATGAAGATAGCGACGTCACGCGCACGCGATCGTCGTCGACGCGTACCTGACGGACAACATCCTCGGACCGTGTGGCGTCAATTGGAAGAGATCGAGCGAAGTCAGCGTGCGGCAGGGGATGCGTCTTTGGGAATTCGGCCGCAATCCGTAGTCGGGACAGGTCCCCCTGTAATGCAGCATATCGCGCTTGCATTTCATGGCGGGCAGCGATTCCGCCGGTCAAGCTGACAAGACTCCCGGCGAGCAGCAATGGGCCCATTCGTGCGAGATTCATGTTTTCCAAGTCATGTCACCGAGGTTTCAGCTCCAGATCAATCCACAATCGCTGCAATCTTCAACCGCGGTTCCGGGGGACCAATGGCTGAACTGGGTAAACCACCAACAAAATGGATCCACGCCATATCAGGCCGTCACGCAAGCCGATATTCGAGGAAAGAACAACGGCAAGCATCAATCTGATCGATGCCGAATAGTGCGAATCCCGACCCCCGTCGTGCGTGCAACGTTCCTCTTTCGGGTGTCAACTGCGGAAGCCGGACTACCTACCCTTGCGAGGCTACTCGCGGCCTCACTTCTCACCCGGCTCGTAAGAATTCTAAGCACTCGCCTGTCCCTGCGGGAAGATCTGCGAAGACAGACCCTTCAGACAGGTGCCCGGCTTCTCGCCGGGTCACCTACGCCGGCCCGGAGTGCCATCAATGCGGGAGGGCGGCCGGTCTTCGTCGGACAGGTAGGGGTCCCGCCTATCGCCCCCCTATGCGAGAAAGGGATATGACGTTTTAGAGACGTGGGGCGATGATCGCGCATTGCCTTTCCTGCAAGAAGAGCGATCCGTAGCCGGTCTATCGCGGGCTCAACACAGCACAGCACAAGCCGTTAGACATGAAGCCCTGCACCGAGTTCCGCCGCAAATCGGCATTGTACGTAGAGCGAGAACAAAACCGACTGCGGCGTTTTGTTCCAATTTGAGTACTGGCCGTCACTAGGAACGAAGGAACTCAATCCAAACGGCTTATTGGGAAGCTCGTCGAAGAAGTACTGCACCACAACATCACCGCGCGTTTTAAGTGCATTCAGATCGACCAACCTTAGCGAAGTCCGCAGAGTCCGATCGGCTCGCCCCTCCAGGTCGATAGCCTCGTCTCGCGCCTTGAAGGGGCGCTTCGCGTAATAGCCGCACCTCTCAGCAATCTGCACGATGCGGTCCACCAGACGGCGCGATGCGTAGTCAGATGCCTCGCCGAGTTCCGGAGCGTGCCGACTCCACCTCCTTCTGCTTCTCTGTGCGGAACTGACGAAGCAGGTCGAGCCAAACATTGGCTTCCAGCTTCGCAAAGAGCTTGTAGCTCGGGTCCAGCGACATGGCTTCGCTCCCGAAGCGGGAGGCGAGCAGGTCGAGGTAGGCGGATCGATCTTCGGGCGTCAGCAGATGGCGCACTGAAGGCTGCCACGGGGGAGCTAGGGCTACGTATTCACGCAAGACCTCGTCGAGGTAGCCCTGATAGTCGCGCTCGTCAGCACCTCTTTGCCTCATGGCTTCGATGGCAACGAGATACAGGCGTGGCAGTTCAAAGCCGCTCGCATAGAACGATTCACGCACGCGCGGTAGACAGGCAAGCAACTTGTCAACCAATCGACTCATCGCCAGTGCTCCTCAATATCCGTAGCTGTCGCCTTGTCCGCGCCCGGACCCGACGGGGACGGGCCCGAATCTCGGAACAAGGATCCGTATCGGTTGCTGCGGCGTGTGATCGAAGCGCGAGTAACCGAGCAAACCGTCACCATAGTTGGTGTACTGGTACTCGATGAAGCCCTTCCACAGCGAGCGAGTGGCCCCAACTTTCAACCCCATCAAATCACCCCCGCGCTTCAGGCCAGTGTCAGTCGTATAAGCATCTAAGGCCAGTTCGCCCATGCCAAGACCGAAGAACGAGTTGCGCTTGATTTCCCAGACCTCCAGAGTGCGGTCACTGTCGATGTCAAAGCGACCTTTGACGCAATTGGTAGGCGTGACACAACTCCTTTCCACGACATAGCCTTTCTCTTCCATATCGCCCTGCAGGAGTTGGTGAGCCTCCTTGCCATAGGCTGCGAGTTCGGCACGATGCGCCCAATCCTTGAAAAGGTACCCGAACGCTGAGGGCAGGGCGCCGTTGGCGAATTTACCATGCCCGAGGACCGAAGCCGTTCCCCCAACTACCGCGCTAAAGATCGTACCCTGCACTGCATTTCTCGGCGCATATGGCACAGCCAGTTCCGAGAACGACGCGCTCAGCGCCTCCGACCCACACTTGCAGCCTGCACCCATACCGCTCACACAGCCAACTACGCCATGCATCGCGGCACGCCCCCACCCCCCACTAGCCCAAGCGCTGTTCCCGCCATCGAGAGCCGCAACAGGATCAGCCGCGTGCTCGGCAGCGGCCGCTGCCTCATTGAATTGCGCATCAGCAAAGCTCCCTACCCCGTAGAACGCGCTCGCGAGCACGGCACCTTGCAGCGCTCCCTTCACATTCCCGGTACTGATCGCCCCGCTTACGAAGCCGCTGATGGCTGCCTGCGCCAAACCGCTCGTCACGCCGGCTTGTGCCAGCAATCCTTGAGAACCGGGCAGAACGAGGGACACGGCGATGCCGGTAAACATCCGCGCGGTGCGGGCGTCAATAATTCCCGCCTTCTCCGCCCCCCAGATGACGACGGCAGCAATCAGGAGGTCATCGAATCCAAAAATCTGCCCACTCGGATCCGTACAAGTCAACGGGTTGTTCAGGCAGTACGCGTACCGGTTGTAGTTCTGCAGGTTGGCAGGCTGCTGTATGAACGGATCGCCCTGCAAGAACACCCCCAACGTCGGATCGAAGATCCGCCCGTTCATGTTCACCAGTCCCACCGCGTCCAGATGCTCGTGCCCGGTGTACCCCCGTGCCGTACCCCAATTGACACTTGGGTTCCAATCGACGACCACATTGCCCCACGCGTCATAGTTGCCGTTCGTGTACCGCCGCTTGCCAAACGGGTCGTACGCGTAGCGCTGCGTCACGTTGCCCGCGTGGTCGGTCGTCGTCACAAGGCTGCCCAGGTAATCCTTGTGCCAGTACTCCGCCTTCACCAGCGTCATGCCGGCCGGCGTGCCAGGGGCAGTCTGCCCTACGGCCAATATCGGCAACGCCCTGCTGGACACGAGCACGCCGATCGTCTGCCCGCCGACGGTCAGGTAATGCCGGTTGTTCTGCACCGCCGGATTCGTGTCGATCTCGGCTTCGAAGCCCAAACCGCCCTGGTTGTCCGGGTTCAGGTACCACGTGGTGCTATTACACCTACCACCCGGCGGGTGGCGCCCAGCCGCATGCGGTGCGCAGTGTGAGTGGTGCCATCAACAGCACGTACAACTACGACGCCAACGGCAATCTCATCAGCGCGACCGGCGGCAAGTACGGCGCATTGACATACACCAGCTTCAACCTGCCGGACAGCCAGAGCGGCATCAAAGGCTCGAACGCGAGCTACACATGGCAGTACGACGAGAACCACGCGCGCATCAAGCAGGTGCGAACGAGTGGCGGCAACACCAGCAGACGTCGCTCTTGGACAGCAACATCCCCAAGGCGTTGTATTGCAGCGTGACGTTGCGGCTGTAGCCGGGGATGGATGGCCCGGAGACGGTGTAGCTGGTCAGCCGGTTCAGGTTGTCGGCGTAGCCGAAGGTCTCGCTCACCGCCGCGCCGCTGCCGTCGCCGTTGGCGTCCGTGCGTGCGGTGAGGTTGTTGAGACTGTCCCAGCTGTAGTGCTGGTTCAGCACAGTGGTGCCGCCATTAATACCGGCTGTCAGATCGGTCGTCCGACCAGTCGCCGCCTCGAACACGGCCTTGCCGGTCACGCCGTTGCCGAAGTACTGCTGCTCGGTCTTGCCCCACGCATTGACGACCTGTGCCTGCCACAGCAGCGTCCCAGCGCTCCAGCTCGCGCCAGAACCGGCGCTGCCGCCCGCGGTCGCGGGGAGCGGGTTGATGGTGGCCGCCGTGTTGAGGACGAGTGTTATGACTCTCGCTTCTTGAGGTCTGCCAGGGCCTGATATCCCAGGGACGTTTCGGGCGTTCGTGAGAACGCCGCCGGTTTCACCGCGGGACGGCGCACAGTGGGGATGGGCCGGTACTCCGTTGGTATCGTGAGTCT
>DASTGE010000496.1:0-8537 GCA_035719405.1 Burkholderiaceae bacterium | reverse complement strand
GTCTTCCAGCGCACGCTCCAGCAAGCTCCGTATCACCGCCTCCGGTTGCTTGGCCAACCACGCAGCGTCAATCTGCTTCAGATCGTGATCGCTCAGCTTCGCCATGCCCCGTCAGCTCGCTTGCCCTCGTCATTTGGATGGAGACGCATTGTGCATCGAGTCAGGGGGACTAAACGATTACCTCCAAGTAGCGAGACCGCGAGGCCCGCCAGACTGAAGTCATGCTGGTTGATCGTGCCCGCGTGGAACATGGGGCCCAGCAGCCAGCCACCAATGAACGAGCCAACGATGCCGATGACGACGTTAATCAGAATGCCGTTGCCACTGCTTTGCAACAGCAAGCCGGCGATCCATCCCACGAGTCCGCCGACCACCAACCATACAAGCAAGTTCATCGAATAACCTCCTTCACCGGAAGCCATCCCGACATGGGGACGCGCCATCCTGAGCAGTGAGCATGCAACGTGGCGCAGGCTCTCGCAGTCGGTATTCCGCGCGTCGTCACGTCGGGAAATGACGACAGTGACAGCAGCTGAAGACCGCCCTCCCCGGTCGCGGCACGAGATCCCTCTTGGGAGGGATTTACGCACTGCCATCACAGCGGCAGTGTTGAATCTGGTCACGCGGTGCCCGCTCTGGCGTTCCCGGTGACTCCAGGGAGAGCATCTATGCCGACGAACGAACCCGAACAAAGTGGCGCAGCCGTACTGCTGATGCGCGACATGGGCATCGACGATGCCGCGATCGACCGGCGCAAGAAGATCGTGGGACTGGAGCCGGACGACCTCGCCCGCATCAATTCCATCAAGGAGCTGGTGCGGTCGCGCGCCGCTCGCTACAGCCAGGCATTCTTCGAGCATCTTTCCAGCCTGGAAGAGGCCCGATCTCTCCTGCTCAGCCGCGAGTTGGCCGATCGCTCGCGCGAACTGCAGCGCGAGCACGTGATGGAGCTCGTCTCGGGCGACTATGGCAAGAGTTATGTGATTCAGCGTCTCGCGCTCGGTCAGCTCTATGCACGAGCGGGACTGGAGACCAGGGTCTACCTCGCGGCCTTCCACAGTCTCCTGCGCCAGATCGGCACGGATGTCATCCAGCAGCACGAGCGCAATCCGTCCCAGGGCTTCGAGAGCTTCATGTCGCTGAAGAAGGTGGCCTTCTTCGACATCGGCCTCGTCGTGGACGTGCTCGTCTACGAACGCGAGCGCGTGATCCGGCAACAGCAGGAGGCCATCCGCGAGCTCTCCACCCCGGTGCTGCAGATCCGCGACCGGATGCTGCTGCTGCCCATCATCGGCGTGATCGACACTCACCGGGCGCGCATGATCACCGCAGGCCTGCTCAATGCCGTGCGCGACAACCGCGCCAAGGTGGTGGTGATGGACGTCACGGGGGTCGCGACCGTCGACTCGCGTGTCGCCAACCACATCCTGCAGACCGTCGCTGCGGCGCGGCTGATGGGAGCGACGGTCATCGTCACCGGGATCACCTCCGACGTGGCGCAGTCACTCGTGGCGCTGGGCATCGAGCTCGGTGAACTCAGCACCGTCGGCGACCTGCAAGGGGGGCTCGAGGAAGCCGAGCGCATGCTCGGCCTGCGCGTGGTCCAGGGCGACCCGATGCCGCTCCACGCGGGGAGGTGAGCAATGGGTGTTCCCATCCTCAAGCAGGGCGACGTTCTGATCGCCTCCATCCAGTCCGCGCTGTCGGACGAGGATCTGGTCGAACTGCGCGACGGCTTCGCTGCCCAGGTCGGCCGCCTGCGCAGCCGCGGGGTGATCATCGACGTGACGGCCCTCGACGTGCTCGACTCCTTCGCCACACGCACGCTGCGCGGCATCGCCTACACGGCGCGACTGCGCGGGGCGCAGGCCGTCGTGGTCGGCATCCAGCCCGACGTGGCCTTCGCGATGGTGCAGTTGGGGCTCTCGCTCACGGGTGTGGCAACCGCGCTCGATCTCGAGGAAGGCCTCGCCCTGCTGAACCACCAGCCGCCCGCGCAGGGAGGAGATGGTGCCGTCTGAAATGCTCGTTCCGATCGGCAGCGAAGCGGATATCGTCCTCGCCCGCCAGAAGGCGCGGGAGCTGGCAGCAAACTGCGGCTTCTCCGGCCCCGACCAGACGATCGTCGCGCTCGCGGTCTCGGAGATCGCGCGCAACATCGTCAGCTACGCGCGGTCCGGCCGCATGCTCTTCAGTGTCCTGGAGCGGGATGCACGGCGCGGCATCCAGGTCGTCGCGGAGGACGAAGGTCCCGGCATTCCCAACATCGAGCTCGCCATGCGTGACGGCTATTCGACTGCCCGAAGCCTCGGCATGGGCCTGCCCGGCGCCAAGCGAGTGATGGACGAGTTCGACCTTCGCTCCGCACCGGGCAACGGCACGACCGTCACCATGACGAAGTGGTCGCGATGAACACCACCAGTTCCCCCCTCCTCGACTGGGCCTGGGACGGCTCGGCGCTCGACAGGGTGTCGGGCGACCTCCATGTGGTGGTCGACTACGGGCACGGTGCGCTGGTCGCGCTGATCGATGGGCTGGGCCATGGTCCCGAAGCAGCCGCAGCCGCGCAGGCCGCAGTGATACAACTCGAAGCCGATCCTTCGGCACGGGTGGAAGACTTGATCCAGCGCTGCCATGCTGCCTTGCGCAGTACGCGCGGGGCGGCAATGAGCGTTGCCTCGATCGACGCCCGCACGGCACGCCTCAGCTGGTCGGGCATCGGAAATGTCGAAGCGTGCCTGCTGCGCGCGCCCAAGCCTTCGCTGCGGCCCGACGAGGCGATCGCCCTGCGCGGCGGTGTGGTCGGCTATGTGCTGCCCTCGCTGTACGTGGGGGAGCTGGATCTCGAGCAGGGCGACACACTGGTCATGGCGACCGACGGTATTCGCGCGGGGTTCACAGCCGGGCTACCGCGCGACGCGGCCCCTGCGGAGCTCGCGCACTTCATCCTGCTGCGCCACGCCAAGGGCACGGACGACGCCCGCGTACTCGTCGTTCGCTTTTGCACAAAGGTGCGATGAACCGATGGGCCGCGACGCTTGCATCACCTTGTCTTCGGAGGATCAGGCGCGCGGGTCGGCCGAGGTTGCGCCGAACCACTCATTGGCCGAATTCCGCGAGGACTATCTCAACGGACTGCGGCTCTACCTGCTCAGCGGCGGCGAGTCGGCACTGAACGGCGCCTATGAGCTGGGGCGGCGTGCCCTGCTGGATGGGCTGGGGCTGCTGGAGGTCGTCGCCTTGCACCACGCCGCGATCGACACTTTGATCCTTGATGGCGACCAGGCCACGCGCGCGCGCAGGGCACACGCGGCGGCCGCCTACTTCAACGAAATGCTGTCACCGTTCGAGTTGAGCCTGCGTGGCTACCGCGTCGCCAACGAGCAGATGCAGCAGCTCAACCAAACGTTGCGTCAGCAACTGCGCGAGATCGAGACGGTCAACCGCGAGCTGGAAAGCTTCAGCTACTCGGTGTCCCACGACCTGCGCGCTCCGTTGCGAGGCATCGACGGCTTGAGCCAGTTGCTGCTGGAGCACGCGGGAACTCGGCTCGACGCCACCGGCAAACGCTACCTGCGCCTCATGCGCGAGGCGACGTCGCGCATGGAGCACCTCATCTCGGACTTGCTGAACCTCGCACGCGTGACCACCACCCAGATCGTTCGCACCGATGTCGACCTCAGCGCCATCGTCCGCTCGATCGCCGACAGGCTGCACACTGCCGACCCGGCTCGTCAGGTGGAGTTTGCGATCCAGCCGGGCGTGCGCGCCCAGTGCGATGCGCGCCTGCTGGCGGTGATGCTGGAAAACCTGATCGGCAACGCCTGGAAGTTCACATCGAAGAGCGCCAGCGCGCGCATCGAGTTCAGCTGCGGGCGCGGCGACGGAGCACCCGTCTATTGCGTGCGCGACAACGGCGCCGGCTTCGACATGGCTCATGCTTCGAAGCTGTTTCAGCCATTCTCGCGCCTGCACTCCATGAAGGACTTCGAGGGCACGGGCATTGGCTTGGCAACCGTGCAGCGCATCGTGCGCCGGCACCACGGCGAAATCTGGGGCGTGGGCGCCTTGAAGGAAGGCGCCAGATTCTTCTTCACCTTGGAGCCCGGTCCGCACGCATGAAGCCGCACGACAATGGCCCGCTCGCCATTCGCCATGAGTCGGACCTTTCTGCGGCTCGGCTGCGCATACGGGCGGCCGCCCAGGCATGTGGTCTGCCTCCTGTGCGCACGGAAGCTTTGGCCACCGCAGTCACAGAAATCGCGCGAAACATGCTCATGCATGCGAGCGGGGGCGAGATGGTCGTATTCCGCGTGAAGCGTGGCGGGCCACCGGGCATCGAGGCGGTGTTGCGTGATGCCGGACCGGGCATCCCCGACATCGACACCGCCATGCGCGACGGCTTCTCCACCGGCAATAGCCTGGGCCTCGGGCTGTCGGGTGCGCGACGGCTGGTGGATGAGTTCGAGATCGATTCCGAAGCCTCGCGCGGCACCACGGTTGTCCTGCGCCAGTTCTGCGAAGGCCCTCCGACACCCACGACAACGCTCGGCGGGTGAGTTGGTTCATAGGGATGCGCCGCCTGCGCCAGGAGCGTCCTGAAGGCCTACGGTTGTTCTGAGACAACAGGACACTCTTCGAGTGTGGCGACACCTAAGGGTTTCCCCCTATACTCAAAATCATCGCAAATCCAAGAAGTCAATCATGTTCACTGCCGCCAGCCTTGCAATCCTTGCTGTCGTCCTCGGCCTTCGTGCTTACCTTGTCAAACAGGCCGAGCCCCTTCTCGCAGGTATGTCCGAAGAAGACCAGCCGCGTGCATGCGCGGGGCGCTGATTGGTTCCAAGTAAAAAACGGTGGCGCGAGATACGCCGGCAGCACGGAACAATTCCTGCCGGCATCTCGGCGCAATGACCCGGTCATGGTCGCCGAATACGTGCTGGCGCCGCTGGTTGCCAGGTTCCTGGCCACCAATCCCTGCATGCGACTGAAGATCGTGGCCGACGACCGACTGATCGGCATCGTCGACGCGGGATTTGATGCCGGAGTGCGGCTCGGTGAGCGCGTGCAGCCCGATATGGTCGCAGTGCCGCTGGGGCCGATGCAGCGCTTCGTCCTGCTGGCCGCCCCTCGGTTCCTGGCCGGTGTGTTCTGCCGTATTGCGCGCGAGTGCTGACCGAACATCCGTGTGTCCGCCTGCGTTTCCCGAACGTCCGGTACCGGGAGTGGGAATTCGTGCAAGGCGGCGAGTCGTTCGAGGTGAAGGTCGACGGCCACTTCATCCCCGACAACATGTCGGTCCTGGCGCAGGCCGCGGCGGAAGGTGTCGGCTTCGCCTACCTGCTCGAGCAGGTGGTCGCGCCAATGCTGGCGGATGGCCGTCTGGTCAAGGTGCTCGAAGACCGGTGTCCGGCCCGGTTCGCGCTTCTACCTCTACTACCCGATTCGGCGCCTGCCACCGGCGGGGCTCAAGGCTTTCGTGGACATGCTGCGTGAATTGCCTGCGCAGGAACGGCTCGAGCCAATTGCCCATGTCGCGCAGGTGCGTGCAGGTTAGTCCAGTCATCTCTGAATCTTCAAGAGCGCTTCGGCGCAGGTGGGACAAATTTTGAATACCACGATTCAACAATTTCGGATCCCGCCGCAAAGTCATGTTGCGAATCGAATTACGCGGCCCTGCTTCCGGTGTTGGACCCGAGACCGTAAGCTTGAGCAATAGAGCAGCCGGCACATCTCGAACTCCGGTCAGCTGAAGAATTTGGACGGCTGGATGTTCATTCAGAATCGCTTGACCCGCACGCCACGTTCCAAGCTCACGGCACCCTAACCCTCGTCGGCGCGCTGATCGGGCCAAGCCAGGTGGCGGCCCGGCTGCTCGAGTTCGGCGCGTTGCGCCGCGTTCACCCCCTGCTATCGGCGCGGATCGCGGCCGCGCTGCACCCGCTCGGCGCGCCGCTGCTCGCGCTCGGCGGGCCGCCCGCCGCACTCTGGTTCGGCGTACTGCACGGCGCCGGAAACGGCATCCTCACGATCGCCAAGGGTACGCCGCCGCTGGCGATCTTCGCCCCGGTTGGCTACGGCCTGCGGCAGCAACTGCTGATGGTGCCCGCACGCATTGCGCAGGCTTTGGCGCCGTGGCTGTTCGGCCTCGCGCTCGATCGTTGCGGCGCGGCGGCACTTGGACTGTCCGCTGCGCTCGTCGCGCTCGCATTGCTCGCGCTGCTGCTCTTGCCGGCGCGCCTGGCCCGGTGAAGGCACCGAACAATGCCCGGCACGGCCAGCCTGTCACGGCACACGGTGACAGCGAATTCCTTCAACCTGCCGCCGCAGGCTGCGGATCACGAGCGCGAAAAATCGCGCAGGTGCTTTGCAAACGGAAGAATCCATTTCCATGCAAAGCATCAGTCAAGGCGGCCGGCCGGATGAAAGGGGCCGAGGCGGGCCTTCCGATAAGCCGCATCGTCACCGGGAAACAACTCGGGGATGGCGAACCCCACCGCCCGGAAACGGACGTCGGGATACATCGACGTGCGTGAGGAGTTGTGCTTGCGCGGCAATTCGGTATTGACATACGCCGCGATGTCGTAAGCATCCTCGACGCTCAGTTGAGGCGCTTGCAAACTGGCTCCCAGCGGCATGTTGGCCCGCAGGAACCGGGTCATGAGCGGAAGCATGTACATGTGTCCGCCATCATCATAGGCATCGTCACCGGCGATCGGCGGAATCGCATAGCCGCGGCCGCGCTCGAAACCTTCGTTCCTTACACCAAGCCCTTGCGGCCCATGACAACCTGCGCATTTGCCGCCATAAAGGACGGCCCCTCGGGCGACATCAGCGGCACGCGCCGGCATCACCATCCGCTCATCGAGGCCTGTGCCTTCCATCGCTCGGCCCGGCTGGCTCTTCGAGCCTAACCACGTGATGTAGGCAATCATCGCGCGCATCTCACGCGATTCCGGCGCGATTGGCGTCGCTGCCTGCCCCAACATGCCGGTGATTCTCATCACGAGCGACGTGATCTTCATCGACTTGGGATCGAGTTTCGGGTAATCGTTGACCACGTTGACAAGTGGCAACGCGAATGGCTTCGTGCCCGGCAGCCCCGAGGGTCCGGCCTGATGGCAACTCACGCAATTCAAATCGTTGCGGGAGTGTCGGCGTGCAGGATCGACGACTCGCGGACCAATGAGCTCTGAAGTGTGCTGCAGCAACTCCATGCCGTAACGCACCAACTCGCCCGCTTCCCCCGTTGGGAGATCAGCGCGTGTCGGCGCGACGAAAGGCTGCACTGGACGCGACGCTGCCTGCTTGAACATGGCAGCCGCCTCGCTGCTGTCGGACACGACACGGCCCGGGAGCATCGCATCGACGGCGGGTGTAGCCGTAGCGGCGTTGGCCATGGCCAACGCGAGAGCAAAGGAGAGGACAGCGCCCCTGCTGCCTCCCGTCGTGCTCGTTCGGCGCCGTGTCGCCGGGCTCCCCTTGAGGTTGACAATGTGTTGTTCGCGCTTGTTGACCATGAGCTTGATTAGGGTTTTCATGGTCGCGATTTGTATCAGAACTGCGCGGATTGTCACCCACCCACACCCGGGTCACTCCGTTCCTCCCTTATCGGGAACATGGCCAGCAATTGGATGACGCTCGCCGGTTCCGGGATCCGTGCAGCGATCGATCACAGGTTCAGGTAGAAGCTGTCATCTGTCTGCGCGTCGCCAGTGACATGCAGTGAGTAGAGGGCCGTGGCGAACAAGCTGGAATAGAACGAGTCAGCGTTGCCCCGCAAATTGGCCGAGACTCCCTACGAAGAGTGGGTGTCCGAAAACTTCGGCACCTCCGGCCTCTTTCGTCTGTTGAGCAACAAGGGAAAAGCAGCAGAAGAAACGCAGAACGTCGCATCAACTTGCGCTCGATGCAACGTTTGAGTTGACGTGCCGATCGCGTCCTCGTAAGCAATTCTTAAGGCCTTACAAAGGCCTTTGGCGGAAAGGGAGGGATTCGAACCCTCGTCACGGAAGAATCCGTGAACCGGATTTCGAGTCCGGCGCATTCGACCACTCTGCCACCTTTCCTGTGCCTGCCATGCGTGGTCGCTGTCGAGCGAGGCGGCGATTCTAGCCCATCGCGGGCTTCATCAACTCGGCTCCGGCAAGATACGGGCGCAGTGCCTGTGGAACGGTGATGCTTCCGTCCGCGTTCTGGTGGTTTTCGAGCACTGCGACGAGCGCCCGGCCGACGGCCACTCCGGAGCCATTGAGCGTGTGCACCAGCTCGGGCTTGCCTTGAGCATTGCGAAAGCGAGCATGCATCCGGCGGGCCTGGAAGGCCTCGCAGTTGGAGCAGCTGCTGATCTCCCGATATGCGCCTTGTGCAGGCAGCCACACTTCCAGGTCGTAGGTCTTTGTGGAGCCGAAACCAAGATCGCCGGTCGACAGAGCGACCACCCGGTACGGCAGCTCGAGCTTCTGCAAGACAGTCTCCGCATGCGCCGTCATCTGCTCCAATGTGTCGTAGCTCGTGTCGGGATGGACGATCTGCAC
>DASTGE010000495.1:0-15164 GCA_035719405.1 Burkholderiaceae bacterium | reverse complement strand
CCCCTCACCCCTGAAAGCGAACTCCCTCTCCCGCGTGCAGGAGAGGGCCGGGGTGAGAGCGTCACCCACAAGCCCCTCCTGTCCATCGAGCACCTCACCGTCGCCTTCGGTCACTCGCGCGTGGTCGACGACGTCTCGATCGACATCGCCCCCGGCGAGAAGTTCGGGCTGGTCGGCGAGTCGGGATCGGGCAAGTCGATCACCGCCCTGTCGGTGCTGCGCCTGGTCGACGCCGCGACCACACGCGGGACCATCCGCTTCGATGGCAAGGAGATCACGGCGTGCAGCGAGCGCGAGATGCGCGGCATCCGAGGGCGCGAGATCGCGATGATCTTCCAGGAGCCGATGACGGCCCTCAATGCGTTGTACACGGTGGGCAACCAGATCGGCGAGGTGCTCGAGGTTCACGAGGGCCTGCGGCCGAATCAGGCGCGAGGCCGCGTCATCGAACTGTTGGCCCACACCGGCATTCCCGATCCGCAGGTCAAGGTCGACGCCTACCCGCACCAGCTATCGGGCGGACAGCGCCAGCGGGCCATGATCGCGATGGCGCTGGCGTGCCGGCCCAAGCTGCTGATCGCCGACGAGCCGACCACGGCGCTCGACGTGACGATCCAGGCCCAGATCCTCGCGCTGCTCGACCGCCTTCAGGCCGAGATGGGCATGGCGCTGCTGTTCATCACTCACGACCTCAACCTCGTGCGCCGTTTCACGCACCGCGTGGGCGTGATGGAGCGCGGGCGGCTCGTCGAGACGGGAACCACCGAGGAGGTGTTCTCCCGCCCGAAGCACTCGTACACGCAGCGCCTGCTCGCCAGCCGTCCGCAGCGTGTTGTGCATGAGGTGCCGGCCGATGCGCCGACATTGGTGGAGGCAAAGGACGTGCGTGTCGACTTCGTCTCCAGCCAGGGGTGGTTCCGCAAGCGTGTCTTCACGGCCGTGCGCGATGCCACGCTGCAGCTCAAGCGCGGCGAGACGCTGGGCATCGTCGGGGAATCCGGGTCGGGAAAGACGACGCTCGGGATGGCGCTGCTCGCGCTGCAAGCCATTGCGCATGGCCGCGTGGAATTCTCCGGCCAGCGCATCGACGATGCGGACGGGGACAGGCTTCGTGCGATGCGGCGGCGGATGCAGGTGGTATTCCAGGATCCGTTCGCGTCGCTCAGCCCGCGCATGACGATCGGCCAGATCGTCGGCGAAGGGTTGGCGCTGCATCGGCCCGACCTGTCGCGTGAACAGCGCGACCGTTGCATCGTCGAGATGCTCGCGGAAGTGGACCTGGCCGATGACGAGCGTGCGGCGGCGGAGGTGCTGCAACGCTATCCGCATGAATTTTCGGGCGGCCAGCGACAACGTATCGCCATCGCGCGGGCCGTCGTACTGCACCCCGAGATGCTGGTGCTCGACGAGCCCACCTCCGCATTGGACGTGTCGGTGCAGCAGCAGGTGCTGGCGCTGCTGGCCGAACTGCAGCATCGCCACGGCATGAGCTATGTCTTCATCAGCCACGACCTGGCCGTCGTGCGCGCGATGTCGCACCATGTGCTCGTGATGAAGGACGGTGAGATCGTGGAGCGGGGCGAGGCGCAGGCGTTGTTCGACGAGCCGAAGCATCCGTACACGCAAGCGTTGCTGAAGGCGGCAAGGCTGGAGTGATTGCCCTGGTCGTGACTCGGCCCTCAGTAGTGGCCGTGAAGTTTTCACGGTGACGTCAATGCCTCGGCGTCACGGCACGGCTCCAAGGGTTGACCCGAACGACGATGCAAATCGCTACGCGCAAAATCGGCGTCCCCGGTCAGGTCGGATTCCTCCTGGTTGAATCTGACTCTGGCACAAGGACAATGAGTCGCAGGAGATCGCGATGCAGTCACATGAAGGGCGATTCAGCTACCGCAACCTCCCCGGCATCGTGAGGCGGCTGTTGCGTGGCTTTCGACATGCCTGCATTGCAATCGCGCTGGCCGGCATGGTGCCGCTGTCCGCAATTGCAGAAGACGAGCACATCCAGGTGGACCCGGACGGTACCGTTCACCTCCCCCCAAGAATCATCCCGCTTTCGAACTACCTCAGTCCCGAGGCACGGGACTTCATGATCAAGCGGCTCTCGCGGAAGCTCCCATCCGAGCCTGATATCGCCAAGCTGAGGGCATGGGTCGAAAAGGAACTGCAGCCATGGGTGGACCTTGCCAAAGAGCGCTACCCGAGCGAGATCGTACGCACGAAGATCGCGGGCGTGCCGGTTTACGACATCACGCCTCACGCGGGGATCAAGCCGCGCAATTCCAATCGGATCCTCATCCATCTGCATGGGGGCGCATTTGCTGTGTGTGAGATCGGGTGCGCCCTGTCCGAAGCAATACCTGCAGCCGGGATTGGCGGCTTTCACGTCGTCTCCGTCACATACCGGCAGGGACCGGAGCACAAGTTTCCAGCGGCAAGCGAGGATGTCGCGGCGGTCTACCGTGAACTGCTCAAGCGTTACCGCCCGGAGAACATTGGCATTTTCGGATGTTCTGCAGGCGGCATGCTGACAGCGGCATCGCTCGCCTGGTTCCAGAAGCACAATTTGCCCCGCCCGGGTGCAGCGGGTCTGTTGTGCTCCGGCGCCGCGGACTTTGGCGGCGACGCCCCATTTGTCCAATGGCCAATCGACGACCTCACGCTGACACCTCCGCCGACGGAAGGCGACCGAAAGGGTAATCGTGTCGAGTTGCCGCCGTTCGAATACTTTTCAGGAACCAACGCGCGGGATCCGCTCGTGCAGCCGGGTCACTTCCCGGAAGTCCTGCGCCAGTTCCCCCCCACGATCATTGCCACCGGTGGACGGGGCTTCGATGCAAGTGCAGCGTATGACACTCATCGGCGGCTGTGGCGGGTTGGCGTCAAAACGGAACTGCATGTCTGGGACGGTCTGCCCCACGGCTTTCACAACAACGTCTCGATGCCGGAGTCGCGAGAGCTTTTCGACGTTGTCATGCGCTTCTTCGACTCCAACCTCGGTCGGCGGCCTCGCTGAGACCACCCCGATGCGGACGCGAGGGCCGCGCTGCCAGCTCGACGACGGGTACTGATTGATCGCGCGATGCCGGTTGCGCAGGCTCGCCCTCAACATTGGGGTCCAAGCCCTTGGACAGGAACGATGAGTAGAGCCCTCTATCCGACCACCATTGTCTGCGCCTCGTTGTTCGCCGCGTCTGCACTGCGAGCGCAGGAAAGCGGGCAGCCCAACGAACTGGAGACAGTGACGATCACCGCACAGCGCCGTTCGGAATTGCTGCCCAAGGCTCCCATCGCCGTCAGTGTGATCAGTCAGGGAATGCTCGATGCGCGGAGCATTACGGCGGCCGGCGACATTCTGACCCTGGTGCCGAATCTCAATCTTTCCGGCAACGGACAGGGCAATGGCTTCGCGATGCGCGGCATCGGCAACAACAGTACCTTCTCCGGTTACTCCACGGTGGCGGTGCAGGTCGACGGCATTTATGAACCGGTATATCAATTCCTGACGATCGGCCTCTACGACATCGACCGCATCGAAGTCCTCCGTGGACCTCAGGGCACGCTCTACGGCCGCAATGCCACGGTCGGCGTCGTGAACATCGAGACCGTGGGTCCCAAGTCGATCTTCGAGTCATTTGCAGACGTAGCCTACGGCAACTACCGCGACCGCACGGCCCGCGGCGTCCTCAACCTCCCTGTGAGCGGCAACGCGCAGTTCCGGCTCTCGGCGATGAAGCGTCAAAGCGACGGCTACGTCAATGGTGGCGCGGCCTCAAGGCGCTTCAGCGAGACCGATGTCTCGAGTGTGAGACTGGCATGGAATTGGCAGATCACACCCGATGTCCGTTGGCGTGCTTCGCTGAGCCGGGCAACCGACAAAGGGACGGTGGACGACTCGTACCCCATCAGCTACAACTACTTCCCCAATTCCAATCTCGCCACCGGCGATCTCGGCCTGCCTGTGACCGCGGCCTCGAGCAGCACCATCCTCGCCTATCACACCATGCCGGATATCGCCAAGGATCGCAGCCACAATGCGTTCCGCTCCTCTGTCTTGTGGTGGCTCAATGACAAATGGAGAGTGGCCTATCTGGCCGGTATGACCCGGCTGGTCAATAATGGCGTCGATGTCGTGTCAGGCAATTTCCTTCAGAAGAACAAGGACTGGGCCACCAGGACGCACAGTCACGAGATCGACGTCAACTACGAGTCCGACTCCCTGAAGTTCGTGGGCGGTATCTATCATTACCGGGATCGCACCACGGGCGCCCAGAAGATTGGCATCGGAGATGCAGTAGCCTATCCGATGTCGACCGCCCTTCCTCCCCCACTCATCATCGATCCTGGCCACGGCTTCGAGCCTGCGGCCGTCGGATTGCTCGACGTGGCGAAGCGCGACAACGGCGACAGGAACGATTCCGACGCCATCTTCAGTCAGGTCACGTGGAGCGTGATGCCGCGACTGCGCGCGACTGCCGGCGTGCGCCATACGCGTGACAAGTTTTCCACCAACGGCGACAGTCAGCCTTGTGCCTATCGCACTCAAGTCGAACCGAACATCGAACTGGCCTGCGGCGTTCCGTTCGGCCCACCCGTATCGGCGATTGCAGCTTCGAGTTCCCGGAACACGAGTTGGCGCCTGGCACTCGACCATGACCTGTCGCACGATCACCTGATGTACGCGTCGCTCTCCACCGGCTATCGGGGCGGGGGTGCGACCGCCAATGTGGCTCCCGAGTTCCTCACTTACAAGCCGGAAAGGCTGACGAACATCGAAGCGGGGTGGCGCGCCCGGTTGATGGACAACCGTGTGGGGCTGAATGCCACGGTCTTCAACATGAATTACCGGGACCTGCAGATCCAGACCATCGGCAAGGACGCCGTAGGCACGCCGACGCCCGTGACTGGCAACGCGGCGGACGCTCGTGTGCGGGGTCTCGAATTCGAGGGCGAATGGCTGGCCACGCGAAACGACCGTATCAACGGCTACTTCACCTACCTCGATGCGAAACTCGGGCGCTTCGTCGATCCAGTCGCCGTTGCCTACAACCCGAACACCTACAACACGTTCGCGGCCGTTCAGGTGCCCCATGTCGATGCGAACAATGGAGGCCACAGGCTCACGAATGCCCCCCGATTCGCGTTGCAGGGCCGTTACGCGCACACTGTGCCGCTGGAAAGTGGCGCGCGTGTTGTGGCTTCGGTGCAGGTCTACTGGCAATCCGGAACTTATACATCCCTGGAAAACTTCGGTGATCCGCTGCGGGGCTATCGGCGGTCCTACAGCAGGACGGATCTGGGATTGCACTGGGAATCCGCTGATCGCCGATGGATGGCCGACGCGTATGTCTACAACCTGGAGAACAAGAAGGTCTTCACGTCGGCAGTCGCGCTTCACGCCGCAACGGTGGTCTCCTACATGCCACCGCGAACGCTCGGTGTACGGCTTGGATACAGATTCAATTGAGTGAAGGCGGCGTCTCGAGAAACGCTGAACGGTTCGCCGGAGAACTTTTCATGCGATCACACGTGCGCATATCCGCATTCCGGGGCTGTCCAATGGTCCCGTGCCGCGCACGATCGGGATCTGCGCGCGCACGACCGCTTCGCCCGTTTGCGCTGCTCCGGATTTGCGCGCTCGGCTTGATGCTTCTCTGCGCATTTCCCGCGTACCCGGCCGGCGATTTGAAGACGATCACCGTGTGGACACGATCGTCCATCACCCCCGAAGCATCGGGCATACAACATGCGGTGGCGACTTTCAAGGCGGCGCATAAAGACTACCGGGTCGAGGTGTCCTCGTCGAACTACATCAATTACCAGGACTGGGTGTCCAGCGCAGCGGCCACCGGAACCCTTCCCTGCGTGATCGAGCTTGACGGCCCCTTTCTCGGCGACTACGCTTGGCCGGGGCTCCTGAAGCCACTCGACGAGTTCATGCCGAAGGAGATGCGTCAGGACCTGCTGCCTTCCATCCTCGCTCAGGGCACATACGACGGGCGCCTTTTCAGCCTGGCGCAGTTCGACTCGGGACTCGGGCTCTGGGGGAACGGCCGTTACCTGCGGTCTGCGGGAGTGCGGATCCCGACAGTCGACAAGCCTTGGTCCCTGGATGAATTCGAGCGGGTTTTAGTGCAACTGGCGCACGTCGAGGGCGTCGACTACCCCCTCAATCTGGCGCTCTACACCGGCACGGGCGAGTTCTACGCGTACGCCTACCTGCCGCTGCTGGCGGGCTTCGGAGGCGACTTCATCGATCGCGGCAAGGTGCAAAGATCCCGAGGTGTGCTGGACGGGCCAGGATCAGTCGCGGCAATGAAACGCCTGCAACTGTGGCTGCGCAAGGGCTGGACACGCGCGGTGTACGACCGCAACGACGACTTCGAGAAGGGACGCAACGCGCTGCTGTGGACCGGGCACTGGAAATACAACGACTTGAGGCGAGCGCTTGGCAAGGATCTTGTGCTGCTGCCCCTGCCAGACTTTGGCCACGGACTCAAGACCAGCATGGGATCGTGGAGCTGGGCGATCACGAGCACCTGCCCCGATCCGGCAGCGGCGTGGGCGTTCCTGTCTCACCTGATGTCCCCACGGGAGATCCGCCACATGACAGACACCAACGGGGCCGTCCCGGCGCGCCTGTCGGTGCTGCGGCAGTCGCCGCTCTACGGTCCCCGAGGCCCCCTGAGAATCTACGCGCAGCAACTGTCTGTCGGCGCCGGTGTCCCCCGTCCACCCATCCCGGGCTACAGCACCATCAGCACGGCGTTCTCCAGCGCGGTCGAGGCGATCATCGGCGGGGCGGACGTCCAGTCCGAGCTGACGCGCGCCGCGCAGCTGATCGACGCGGAGATCGGCGCAAAACGCAGTCGCTCGCGTTAACGCAGATGGCGACTGTCGCCGTGCTGCGGCACACTGGGCCATGAACTTCGGCATCAAGCAGAAGATTCTGCTCGTGCTGCTCGGCGTACTGGGCCTCAGCACGGCGCTGAACGTGCTGCTGGCTTCCTACTTCACTGACCGCCAGAACGAGGAAGCAGCCTTTACAGGCTTACGGGGCGAGTTGCGGGCATGGCTGGCTGACCTGCAGGAAATGACCGAGCAGCTGCGAATCGCCGGCACCGCCGCGGTGGCTGACCTCTCGACCCTCGAACAGCTCGGCGACCTGGTGTCGCGCGAGATCAACTTGAGCCCGCTCGCCAATCCCACCGAGACCCGTGAATGGAGCCGCACCCTCGGCTATCGAAAGTCGGTATCCCTGAACAGGCTGCAGCTTGCCATGCGCACCAGCGGCTTCTCCAGCATTTCCGTTTATACAGAAGGCCGGTTGAGTCATTCCATCGACGTCGGCGGTGCCGGCATGAGCATCAGGCGGGAGGACGGCAGCAGCGTCTGGCTCTCGGTTTCCAACGACCCCAGTGGCGAACTGCCCTTGAGAAACTGGCCGGTCTGGGAAGAGTCCCCCTTGCCCGCCAACGAGAAGGCGCTCCGGGAAGTACCCACGGCGCCTCGCGTGTCGTTCGTGTTCAGGCAGTCAAATGAAACGGCGATCGAGATTGCTGTTCCGGTCCAGGGGTATATCGCCGGGGCGATGAGCGACGAGCCGAGCCAGCCCGTTCGCCGCTTCTACTCCGAGTTATCAGTCCCCGGCGCACGAGGCACCGCCCCGGCTGCCGTTCCTGCCCGTCCCGTGATCGGCAGGGCTGCCAAGATCTTCGCGGTCGTCGTCTTCCGCAAGCTGATCGACAGCCGCATGCTGCAGAAGGTGTCGACCCGAACGGGAACACTTCCCCTGCTGCTGTCACCCGACGGCGGGCATCGGCAGGTGCTCGCCGACGGATTCCCGCTCCCCAAGGACTGGTCGGCCATCACCTCGAACGCCTTTCGGTCGGCCGAACCCACAGCGGCTTCCCGCCTGGTGTCAGACGATTTGAACTCCTTCTATGTCGCGATGCTTCCCTGGAACTTCGAGGGCAAACCCGCCCTCGTGCTCGGCCTCGCCTCACGACGCGACGGCACGCTCGCCAACATCCGGCAGACGGTGGTGGCCATCCTGCTCGTTGCGATCGCGACCATGCTGTTCAGCCTGGCCGTCGGCTCATGGCTGGTGAAGCGGTTCACGGACCCGATCGTGGACCTCACGTCAGCGGTCAGGCGCATGACCGGCAGAGGCGCGAGTGGCAAGCTTGCCACGCCCATCGCGCTCGAACGCCTGCAGCCCGTGGACATCGAAGCGCCGGATGAAGTCGGTGCGCTTGCGCAGGCCTTCAACGACATGGTCGCGGAGCTGAGGCGGTCTTTCGAGACGCTGGAGTCGCGTGTCCAGGCACGCACGGCCGAGCTGCGTCAGCAGGCGCGCTACCTCCGGACTCTGATCGACATGCTGCCGATGCGGGCGTGGTTCAAGGACACCGAAGGGCACTTCCTCGCTGTGAATCAGGCCGAGGCAAAGGCCATCGGAATCGCCGCGGACGAGCTTGTCGGCAAGTCGGACGCCGAAGTGCGGACGATCTCGTTGGCCGACGCTTATCGGGCCGAGGATCTGGAAGTGATGCGCTCCGCGGATGGACTGATGCGCGAGGAAGCGGAGCCCGGACCGAACGGCATGCTGTGGAAGGAAGTGTTCAAGGCGCGTGTCGTCGACGAGGACGGCCGGGTGCTCGGCACGGTGGGCGTGGCGCGCGATATCAGCGACCGCAAGGAGGCCGAGATCGCCCGGGAGGCCGCCCTGGCAGAAGCGCAGCGTCTGGCGCGCCTGCGCAGTGAATTCCTGGCGCGGATGAGTCACGAATTGCGCACGCCCCTGAACGGCATCCTTGGCTTCGCTCAAATCCTCCGGATGGACTCGACGATGAGCGAGCGTCAGGCACGCGGACTTGCGGTCATCGAGGAGAGCGGCCGCCACCTGCTGGCGCTGATCGAGGACATCCTCGACCTTGCCCGCATCGACGCGGCCAAGCTGGCGCTGAATCCGGCCAAGGTGAACCTGCCGGTCTTCCTGCACGCCGTCTGCGACATCGTGCGCGTCAACGCCGAGAACAAGGGCCTGACGTTCAGCTACCAGAGCCAGGGCCATCTGCCCGAGGACGTGATACTCGATGACAGGCGGCTGCGGCAGGTACTGCTCAACCTGTTGTCCAACGCCATCAAGTTCACCGATCGCGGCGAGGTGACATTGCGGGTGCAGGTGGTCAACGCAGATGCCTGCAGGGAGGCAAACAGCAGCATCCGCTTCGAGGTTCAGGACACCGGCATCGGCTTGAGCGAAGCAGACCAGACCCGATTGTTCCAGCCCTTCGAGCAGGTTGCGGAGGCAAGCCGGCGCGAGGGCGGAGCGGGGCTGGGGCTGGCCATCAGCCGGCAGCTGGTCCGCCTCATGGGAGGCGACATTACAGTGCGCAGCAAAGCCGGTGAAGGCAGCGTCTTCTCCTTCGAGCTCGAACTCCCGAAAGCCCCGACCGAGGATGCGCGCGCCGAGGAGCCCGTCTGGCCGACCGGCTACGAGGGCGATCGCAGAAAGGTGATGGTGGTCGACGACGTCAGTCTCAACCGAGTCATGGCGGTGGAAAGCCTGAAGCGGCTGGGCTTCGAAGTGCTCGAGGTCGAGGATGGTCAGGCCGCCCTTGATGCAGCGGCGCAGATCCACCCGGACCTGATCCTGTTGGACATATCGATGCCCGGCATCGACGGCTTCGAAGTCACACGCATCATTCGCCATACACCCCCCCTGGCCCGCATACCGATCGTGCTGATATCAGCGAGCATCACCGGGGACGTGGAGCGCCAGTGTTCGGAGGCAGGAGCGGATGCCTTCCTGCCCAAGCCGATGGACCAGCACCGCATGATGGACGTGCTGGCCAGGCTGTTGGGCCTGAAGTGGACCTACGAAACCATTGCAACGGCGGCCTGAAGTGGGAAGGGCTTGACAGGTTGGTTTTCCTCAACGGCGTCCCAGCTCCGGATACCGCGCCAGCTTCTCGTACAGCGCCGCGCGTGAGATCTTCAGCATGCGCGCCGCGGCGACGCGATTCCCGCGCGTGGCCTGCAGTGCGGCGCCAATGGCCGTCCGTTCCAGCTCCGCGACCTGCTCCGGCAAGGGGCGCAACGCATGCTGCTCCGCGGATGGGTTCCCGTTGGGAGCGGCAGGAGTGCCCGACGTCACGACTCCACCGCCCGGCACTTCCGGCAAAGCCGGCAGGGCCGCAACGCTCCCCGTACCCGGGCGCCATGCCGGCAGCACGCCCGCGAAATGCGAGGGTGTCAGATGCAGGTCGTCGGTCATCAGCGTGGCCTGCTCCAGCACGTTGCGCAACTCGCGGATGTTCCCCGGCCACGGCTGCTGGGCCAACAGCTCCAGCGCCTCGGCGCTCAACGATCGGTGCGGCATGCCGCTGCGCCGGGAAATGTCGTCGCCCAACGCCTCCACCAGCGCTTCAAGATCGCCCGGCCGTTCGCGCAGTGAGGGCAGGCGGATGGGCAGCACATTGAGCCTGTAATACAGGTCGGCGCGGAAGGTGCCCTCGGACACCATCTGAGCCAGATCGCGGCTCGTGGCGGCGATCACGCGCACGTCGACCTTCATCACCTGGTTCGAGCCCAGCGGCTCGACCTCCTGCTCCTGGAGGGCGCGCAGCAGCTTGGCCTGCAGCGGCAGCGGCATGTCGCCGATCTCGTCGAGGAACAGCGTGCCGCCGTCGGCGAGCTTGAACTTGCCGTCGCGTGCCTTGCGGTCGGCGCCGGTGTACGCGCCGGGCGCCACGCCGAAGAACTCGGCCTCCAGCAATGTCTCGGGCACGGCCGCGATGTTGACGCCGATGAAGGGCCGGTTCGCCCTCGGCGAGGCCGCATGGATGCCGTGGGCGAGCAGTTCCTTGCCGGTGCCCGTCTCGCCAAGCAGCAGGACCGTGGAATCGGTGTTCGCCACACGGCGCGCGTGGCGCTTGACTTCGAGCGCGGCGGGGCTCGACCCGATGAAGCTAGCAATGGTGTATTTGGGCCTTCGCTGCGCCGCCAGCTGGCGGCGCGCGTCCTCCAGTTCACGCTGCAGCCGTGCGAACTTCGTCATCAACGGCTGCATCGTCGTCTCGGGATGATCCATCAACACCAGGCCGAGCGCGCCGATCACGCGCCCTTGCCGGTCGCGCAGCGGCAGTCGACTGACCAGGAAGGTGCCGGCCTGGTTGGTGAGCAGGTCCACGAGGATCGCCTGCCCGGTCTCGATCACCTGCCCCATCATCGTGTTGGGCACCACCTCCTCGACATGCCGGCCGACGAAGTCTTCCTCGCGCCCGAAGCCGAGCGCGGGGAGGAATTGCTTGTAGCCCTCGCTGATCCAGACGATGCGATGGTCGCGGTCGACAACCATCATGCCCTGCGCCGTGCGGGCGAACAGGTCGAACATCGACTGGGCTGCGAGTTCAAGGACGTCGTCGGGATCCGAGGGCAGGGAAGCGGCGACGAGGCTGGCGAGTTCGGACATCTCGAAACGGACAGCGCCTGCTGTTGAGCGAAGCTCCCGAATGTACGCCGCGAGCAAGGCCCGAGCGTCGAAAGGGGCCTCAGGACCCCCGCATAAACCCTTGGCATCCCTAAGATGGAGTGCATCATCTGCATCGAAGGCCGATGCGCCGACGAAGAGCCCGTCACCCATGAGCCACGAAAACCTTTTCACCGCATTGCGCGCAGCCTTCCCCGCGCAGCTTGATTCAATCGCCATCGAAACCGCCGACACCCCGGGCGGTCCGTGCTACTACACGTGGCGCGACCTCGATCGTGCGACCGCGATGCTGGCCAACATGCTGCAGTCGCTCGACCTGCCTGATGGCACGCGCGTGGCGGTGCAGACCGACAAGAGCGTCGAGGCCCTGATGCTGTACCTGGCGGTGCTGCGTGCGGGCTTCGTGTACCTGCCGCTCAACCCGGCCTACCAGCCCAGCGAGATCGAGTACTTCATCCGCAACGCCGAGCCCGGCGTGGTCGTGTGCAGTGCTGCCGGCTTCCTCTGGGTGAGCAAGATCGCCTTCAGCGCGGGCTGCGCCTATGTCTTCACCCTGAACGACGACCGCACCGGCAGCCTGCTCGAGCGCGCCTCCAATTTCAGCGATGTGCATGAGCCGGCAACAAAGCAGGCGGGCGATGTGGCCGCGATTCTCTACACGAGCGGCACCACCGGCCGCAGCAAGGGCGCCATGCTCACCCACGGCAACCTGTTGAGCAACGCGATCGTGCTCAAGGACTTCTGGGGCTGGCGCCGTGCCGACGAAGGCGATGATGTCCTGCTCCATGCGCTGCCCATCTTCCACGTGCACGGACTGTTCGTCGCCTCGCACGGCGCGCTGCTCAATGGCAGCCGCATGATCTGGTTCTCGCGCTTCGAGCCCCGCGGCGTGATCGAGCGGCTGCGCGAGGCGACCGTCTTCATGGGCGTGCCGACGCTGTATGCGCGCATGCTGGGCGAAAGCTCGCTGACGTCTCAGACGTGCTCGAACATGCGGATCTTCATCTCGGGTTCGGCACCGCTTCTCATCGAGACCTTCAACGAGTGGCGCGAACGCACCGGCCACACGATCGTCGAACGCTACGGCATGAGCGAAACGATCATGCTCACCTCCAACCCGTATCACGGCGATCCGTCTTTGAGGAAGGGTGGCACGGTCGGACGCCCGCTGCCAGGCGTCGAGGTGCGGGTGCATGACAACGACGGCCGTGCATTGCCTCCAGCGGAAATCGGCAACATCGAGGTCAAAGGGCCGAACGTGTTTGCCGGCTACTGGCGCATGCCTGAGAAGACCCGGGAGGAATTCACCGCGGACGGCTGGTTCAGAACGGGCGACATGGGTCGCTTCGATGCTGAAGGGTATTTGACCATCGTCGGCCGCAGCAAGGATCTCATCATCAGCGGCGGCTTCAATGTCTACCCCGCCGAGGTCGAGGGCTACATCAACGAAATGGCCGACGTGGCAGAGTCTGCCGTCGTAGGCGTGCCGCACCCGGATTTCGGCGAAGCGGTGATCGCGATCGTCGTGCCCAAGGGCCGCGCGCAACTCGACGGCGACGCGATCATTTCAGAGCTGAAAGGGCGAATTGCCAATTTCAAGGTGCCCAAGAAGGTGTTCCTGGCGCCTGAACTTCCACGGAACACGATGGGCAAGGTGCAGAAGAACGTGTTGCGCGATCAGCACGTGAGGTTGTTCAGCCGTGCGGGGGCGCTGAATGAAGGACCGGGCTCCTGAGAAAAAAGCGTGCTGACTCGGATTGCATGCGCATCACGCTCTGCGTGACCAGCGGAATGCGTCCGGCGTCCAGCAATGCTGCTTGAACGGATCGTCCGCGGCCGAACCCGACTGGCTCAATGCCCCCGTGTAGAAGCGGCCCACCATCGGCATCTGAGGCGGAGGCGACCGCAAGCCTTACTTCAATTCGTCAATAAGTCGCCGCAGGCAATGATCCCAGCTGAGCCGCTCCTGTTCGAGTCGGACGCGCTGTCCCCACGCGTGAGCCCTCAAGCCGTCGCACACGGCACGCTCGCTGTCCGTCAGCGTCTCCATCGGCACATTCATGCATTGCTGAGGCTCCTTTCCCCAAAGCAGACGATGAGCGAGCAGCGTGGCCTCGTCCATCAGTACGGACCGGATCTGAGGCAAGGCTTTGCGCGCGCGGGCCAGGATGGCAAAACCGTGGGTGTCGATATCGCCCCAGTAGACCGCTTGAACTCCCGACAGCCAATGCAGCCGACCCAGTGCGCTCACCGCGTTTCCAAGTCCTACGATGGCGACGGCCCCTCGAACATCGGGCAACGCCAGACCGGTCTCCAGGTTCTCGACAATGATTGCTGACTGCGGCTGAATCGGAAGATTGGCGAGTTCGTCAACGGGGGCCTCGATGTCGCCCAGACGCGCAACGCGCAATCTCAACGCCGGACAAAGCAGGCGAACGCGGAGACGATGGGCAGGCTTGCGAAAGCCGCAAAGCGCGTCGAAATCGATCGCCTCGTCATCGAGTCCCCGAATGGCGCGCAGCAGGCCGCCGACGAGGCGCCTCCGCTTCTCCATCCATTTGGTGTCGACACCTTCCACCGGAAGTTGCCTCATGTACAGGTTTGAGGCCCGATTTGCTTCCAGCCACGCCAATAGCGACATCAAGCCTTCGAAATCATCGTGATGATAGTCGGCCAGCATGTCGAATCGGGACGCCAATGCCCGACCCGCCGCCAAGGCGGGCCAACGCCGCGCCATCTTGTGCCACCGTTGCGTGGCGATGCTCCACCGCAAGGCCTGACCGATCGCCGACGCCACAGTCGCAGCGCCATCAAAGCTCAACGACGCGGGAAGGCGCTGCGTGCCCAGTCTGGGGAATCGCCTCTCCTCGAGAACCAATTCGCCCGGCCCCGTCCGGGTCTGCCAGGCCGACACCCATGAGCGCACTGACACCGGATCTTCAGCGACATCCTTTTCCGTCGGAACCCCCAAGGACACGACAAGCGGCCATGTGCCCTCGCCGGCAAGCCAGTTCTCGTGCTGATTTTCGAAACGCCGCACGAGAAAATGCCGCACATCCTCAGGCGAAAGCAGTTTCTTCGGCATTGCGCACATCCGGCGTAAGCTTCAGCCGGCGATCGGCGCTGTCGTACTCGATCGGAACAATGGCCGATCTCTTCCGGTCTTTGATGTGAACGAAGCAGGCACCGCCGATGAACGGCTCAAGCGTCATGACGGACTTCAGCGGCGTCGCAACGACCATCTGGAACCCGAAGGTCTTGAAGATGTTCATCGCCAATGCCGTGAACTCCGGGTCGGCCTTGTCGAAGGCCTCGTCCAGAACGACCGTCGAGAAGCTGGGCAGGGCGCGATCCTGGCCACCCAACTGATACCTCAATGCCGCCGCCAGACATGTCGCTGCAAGCTTTTGCCGCTGTCCGCCGGACTTCCCTGCCCCGCTCTGGTAAACCTCGACCTCGATACCATCCCGGTCGAGCTCGCGTGCGACGAATTCGACGTGCTGGCGAACATCGAGCACCAGGTGACGCCAGTTCTTGTCGGGCGTCTCCTGGCTCGACAGGCGCTTGACCAGCGCGGCCAGCGCCTTGAAGCGCTCCTCGGCGAGGTTCCGATCGTCGGAGAACGAGTGGCTGAGCGACTCCTTGATGCTGGCCCGGAAGAGTCTCA
>DASTGE010000494.1:0-2066 GCA_035719405.1 Burkholderiaceae bacterium | reverse complement strand
GCCTACGCGACGCATGTCGACAACCTTCCCGCGCTGAGCACGCCCGTGGAACGTATCACCCACAAGCATGCGAGCCTCAACGTGCAGCCGGAGCATTACCCGATCGTGGGCGAGCATCTGCTGGGCGCCATCAAGGACGTGCTCGGAGATGCCGCGACGCCGGCCATTCTTTCCGCATGGGTCGAGGCTTATGGCGAGCTGGCCGACATCATGATCAAGGCGGAAGCTGCGCTCTACGCTGAGGCAGCGGCCCGCCCCGGCGGTTGGCGCGGATGGCGCAACTTCGTCGTGCGCCAGAAGCGCGAGGAAAGCGAAGTCATCACCTCGTTCTTTCTCGAACCGGAAGACGGGCGGCCGATCTCCGATTTCAAGCCGGCAGTACATCAGCACCGTGGTTGACGTGCCGCGTCTTGGCTTGCAGCAGATCCGGCAGTACAGCCTGTCTGATGCGCCCAATGGCCACAGCTACCGCATCAGTGTCAAGCGCGAGGCCGAAGGGACGGAGCAGATGGCGGGCTACGTGTCGAGTCTGTTGCACGACTACGTGCACAAGGGCGACTTCGTGAAGATCACGCCGCCGTTCGGCCCCTTCTTCATCGACATGCAGGCGACGACACCGGTGGTGCTCATCAGCGGTGGAGTCGGCCTCACCCCGCTGGTGAGCATGATGAAGGCCGTATTGAAGAACACCGACCGCGACGTGGTGTTCGTTCATGGTGCGCGCAACCGCGCTGAAGCAGCTCGGCGTCCCTGACTCGCGGATTCACTACGAAGTGTTCGGAACGGACGTGTTCGACGCTTGATCGTCCGGATTCCGGCGACGCCTTTGTCACGCTCGAATCGTGATGCCGAAAGGGCCACACGGCGTGAAGCGCAATCGGGTATAAGCGGGCAGGGCGCTGATGAGCTTCGGGCATCGTTCGGCCCTGACTTTTCCACTGAATCTGTGGATAAGCTTGTGAAGAGCGCGGTATCACCCGCTGCAACGCCGCGTCGACAATGGCGTCCTGGTTCCTTGCATCAAAGATGACCGGTCTTTCTCCATGCCCACGCCTTCATGCTGATCGCGCATGAAGGACGGCGCGGCTGCCCGACGCCGTCATGAGCCGTGCGTTGCGTGGCAACGCGTGAGCCGGCGTGGCGGAATCCTGAAGTCGCGGCCGACCTCGTCATGTTTCTCACGGGCCACGGCATCCGGGAATCGCTTTCCATCAAGTCGTCCTGCAACCCGACGATTCCCCATTTACAGGACGACAGGGGCGGCGGCTGCTGCCATGTCCGCCGCGTCCTCCGTTTTGACAAAGATCGTTTTCGGCCTGAGGGCCGCGGAATTCAAGGGTTGAGATCAGCGTGACCAGAATGGCTTCCAACAACGGATGGTGGCGCGGTGGCGTCATCTATCAGATCTATCCCCGCAGCTTTGCCGACAGCAATGGCGATGGCATCGGGGACCTGCCCGGCATCACCATGCGCCTGGAGCATGTCGCGCGCCTGGGGGCAGACGCAGTGTGGCTGTCGCCGTTCTTCAAAAGCCCTCAAAAGGACTTCGGCTACGACGTCAGCGACTACAAGGACGTCGATCCGATGTACGGGACGCTCGACGACTTCCGCGCGCTGGTCGAACGCGCCCATGCCCTGGGCCTGAAGGTGATGATCGACCAGGTGCTCTCGCACTGCTCGGATCAGCATCCGTGGTTCGTCGAAAGCCGCTCCAGCCGGACGAACGCCAAGGCCGACTGGTTCGTATGGGCCGATGCCAGACACGACGGGACGCCGCCCAACAATTGGCTCAGCGTATTCGGCGGCAGTGCGTGGCAGTGGGACACGCGCCGGCGACAGTACTACCTGCACAACTTCCTCACGAGCCAGCCCGATCTCAACTTCCACAATACGGAAGTCCAGGATGCGCTGCTCGACGCGGTGAAGTTCTGGCTCGAACTCGGTGTGGATGGCTATCGGATGGACGCCATCAACTTCTGCTTTCACGATGCACTGCTGCGCGACAACCCGGGGCGGGGGCAGCCGGCAGGCGACGATGCCACCGCGCCCGCAGCGAACCCGTACTC
>DASTGE010000493.1:0-2741 GCA_035719405.1 Burkholderiaceae bacterium | reverse complement strand
TATGGCGAGCTATGCCGATTTCCATCGCCGCTCCATCGGGCAGCGCGACGAATTCTGGGCCGAGCAGGCCGGGCTCATCGACTGGTACACCCCGTTCGAGCAGGTGTGCGACTACAGCCGTCCGCCATTCGTGAACTGGTTCGTCGGCGGGCGCACCAATCTCTGTCACAACGCGGTCGATCGCCACCTGGAGCGGCTTGGCGACCGGAGTGCGCTGATTTATGTGTCGACAGAGGTGAAGAGGGAGAAGGTCTACACCTTCAGTCAGCTGCATATCGAGGTCCAGCGCATGGCGGCCATCCTGCTCGAGCTTGGCGTCAAGCGCGGCGACCGCGTGCTCGTCTACATGCCGATGATCCCTGAGGCCGTGTTCGCGATGCTGGCCTGCGCGCGGATCGGGGCGATCCATTCGGTGGTGTTCGGCGGCTTTGCGAGCGTGAGCTTGGCCAGCCGCATCGACGATGCCAGACCGACAGTGGTGGTCAGTGCCGACGCGGGCAGCCGGGCGGGCAAGGTCGTCGCCTACAAACCCTTGCTCGACGAGGCCATCGGCCTCGCGACTCACAAGCCGGCGAAGGTGTTGCTGGTCGACCGACAGCTTGCACCGATGGCGCGTGTCGACGGCCGCGACGTCGACTACGCAACCTCGCGCGAGCGCCACCTCGACGCTCAAGTCCCTTGTGTCTGGGTCGATGCCACCCATCCGAGCTACACGCTCTATACGAGCGGCACCACCGGCAAGCCGAAAGGCGTTCAGCGAGACACGGGCGGGTACGCCGTCGCGTTGGCGGCGAGCATGAAGCACATCTTCCTTGGGCAGCCGGGGGAAACCTACTTTTCGACCAGCGACATCGGCTGGGTGGTCGGCCACAGCTACATCGTGTACGGCCCCTTGATAGCAGGGATGGCGACGATCGTGTATGAGGGCCTGCCCATCCGGCCGGACGCGGGCATCTGGTGGAGTCTGGTCGAGAAGTACCGCGTGACGGCAATGTTCAGTGCTCCGACCGCGATCCGCGTGCTGAAGAAGCACGATCCCGCGTACCTGCAACGCTACGACCTCGGCTCGCTTCGCGCGCTGTTCCTGGCTGGCGAACCCCTCGACGAGCCGACCGCCCGTTGGATCGCCGAGGGGCTGGGCCGTCCGGTGATCGACAACTACTGGCAGACTGAGTCCGGATGGCCGATCCTCGCGCTGGCCAATGGTGTCGAGCCCCTTCCCAGCAAGTTCGGCAGCCCTGGACTTCCCATGTATGGCTACGACGTGCAACTCATCGACCAGAACACGGGCGAAGTGGTGCGGGGCCCGAATCGCAAGGGCGTGGTCGCGATACGGGGACCGCTGCCGCCGGGTTGCATGCAGACTGTATGGGGCGACGACGAGCGCTTTGTGAAGACCTACTGGCAGAGCATTCCCGGACAGCAGGTGTACAGCACGTTCGATTGGGGCATGCGCGACGAGGATGGCTACTTCTTCATTCTTGGCCGGACCGACGATGTGATCAATGTGGCCGGCCACCGGCTCGGTACTCGTGAGATCGAGGAGTGTGTGTCGGGACATCCTGCGATCGCCGAAGTGGCGGTGGTGGGTGTGGCCGACTCGCTGAAGGGCCAGGTCGCCATGGCGTTTGCGGTGCCCAAGGACGGATCGGTCATGAACGACCCCGACGCTCAACTCAGGCTCGAAGGCGAGGTGATGAAGCGCGTGGACGAGCAGTTGGGGGCTGTCGCGCGTCCCGCGCGGGTACGCTTCGTGGCGCTTTTGCCCAAGACGCGTTCAGGCAAGCTGCTGCGCCGCGCGATCCAGGCGGTGTGCGAGGGGCGTGATCCGGGAGACCTGACGACGATCGAGGATCCGGCGGCGCTTCAGCAGATCAAGTCGATCGTGTGAAGCTGATCCGCGGGGCGGGAGGAGTCTGCTCCTCTCCTCCCTGAGGGTGGAGAGGAGCGCGCAGTCTTTGCCTTTCCGCGTAGCGCTTCAAAGAACCTCCGACGCGAAGTCCGCCAACCTGGACCGCTCGCCGCGCGCCAGCATCACGTGTCCCGAATGCGGCCAGCCCTTGAAGCGGTCTACCGCATATGTGAGTCCGGAGCTGCCTTCCGTCAGATAAGGCGTGTCGATCTGAGCGAGGTTGCCAAGGCATACGATCTTCGTCCCGGGACCGGCGCGCGTGATCAGCGTCTTCATCTGTTTGGGCGTCAGGTTCTGCGCCTCGTCGATGATGACGTACTTGTTGAGGAACGTCCGCCCGCGCATGAAGTTCATGCTCTTGATTTTGATCTTCGAGCGGACGATGTCGTTGGTGGCCGCGCGGCCCCATTCGCCGGCTGAGTTGTCGCTGCGGGCGAGCACTTCGAGGTTGTCGTCCAGCGCGCCCATCCAGGGGCTCATCTTCTCCTCTTCCGTGCCCGGCAGGAAGCCGATGTCCTCCCCGACCGGCACGGTCACGCGGGTCACCAGGATCTCGGTGTAGCGGCGCTCATCCATCACTTGCGCCAGGCCTGCGGCCAGCGTCATCAGCGTCTTACCCGTGCCAGCGGTGCCGGTGAGGGTGATGAAGTCGCACTCCGGGTCCATCAGCAGGTTGAGCGCAAAGTTCTGCTCACGGTTGCGCGCGGTGACGCCCCATACCGCGTTCTTCTGGTGCGTGTACTCGCGCAGCGTCCTGAGCACGGCGGTCTTGCCGGTGATCTCGGTCACGCGGGCATAGAGAGGGGCGGCTCCGGGTGTCTCAAGATAG